>NZ_JBITFB010000005.1:71201-337693 GCF_044455625.1 Kitasatospora sp. NPDC051164
CTGCGAGGAGCGGGGGGGTTCGCTTGACGGGATTTCCGCGTGGGGGTGTGGGGGAGGGGCGCGGCATGCGGGTGCGCCGGGCGCGGCCGCAGCGGGGGGCGGCCGCGCCCGGCGAACGGGGCGAAACGACTGACGTGCTTCGCGACTACGGGCTTCGCGGCGTGCGGGCTTGTGGAGGGACCGACCTACGAGGTCTTCAGCAGCGACCAGTTCTGGTACGGCCGGCCGTTCGCCTGCTGCAGTTCCAGCAGCCAACCACCGTAGTACCAACGGTCACTGAGCCCCAGCACCAGCGAACCACCGTCCGCCGTGATGGTGAACCCGCCGTCCGCGGCGGTGAGTTGCCACTTCTGCGCGGCCGCGTCGGAGCACGGCTGCTGGGCGACGTACTGACCGGCGACGGGGGTGCCGCCGAGCTGCAGGCACTTGCCGGAGCGCGCGGACTTGATCCGCACCGCGCCGTTCCCGGCGTCATCGAACTGCCACTTCTGGTTGGCGTAGCCGGTGCGCTGGTAGGCGATGGCCACGGTGCCGTCGTTCATCGAGCTGCCCCACAGGTCGGCCGCCTGGCCGGTGAGGCCGTTGACCATGGTGTAGTTCGCGCTCGGCTGCGGGCGTCCGCTGTCGGAGACCGTACGGAAGGTGGCGGCCCGGCCGGGCTTGCCGACCGCACCGGCGGCGTCGCGGACGGCGACGGCCACGGTGTAGGAGGTGCCGGGGGCGAGGCGGACCACTCCGACCACGGTCGAACGGACGGTACCGATCGTCTGGCCGTTCAGCAGGACGTCGTAGCCGGCCGCCGCGGGGGCCGCCTTCCAGCTCAGCATCACGGAATTCTGGGTGATCTGGCTGGTGCTCACATCAGGTCCGGCGTTGCCCGGAGTCGGGGTCGCGGTCGGCGACGGGGAGCCGGTCGGCGTGGCGGTGGGGCTGCCGGTGGGCGTCGGGGACGGCGAGGGCGTGCGGGTCGGGGAAGCCGTCGCAGTCGGGGTCGGGGTCGGCGTGGGCGTCGGCGTCGGCGTGGGGTTCGGGCCGCTGCCGCCGCCGGCGATGAGGAACCGGTTGTTGGCGACGTTCCAGTGCGTGGTGAGGTAACTTCCGGGCGCGGGCGCGGTGTTGTAGTAGTCGTCGTGGTTGCAGTCGAGCCGGTCGTCATGGGCGCGGTCCGGGCAGACGGTCCGCATCTGCGGGTAGTTGGGGGCGTCCGAGTAGCACATGATGTCCCACTCGTCGACGCAGTGCCCGGCCTTGCTGGAGTTCGGCGCGCTGTTGTTCACCGCGCCCAGGTTGTGGCCGAGTTCGTGCGCGGCGGTGCTGCCGCTCCAGCAGCCGGAGTCGGTCCGGCCGTACGAGGGACCGAAGTTGCTGAGGTTGTCCTGGCTGGGGCGCTCGTCCCCGGCGAAGGTGCCGATCCCGCAGTACACCTTGGCGTCGGTGAACATCATGTACTTGCGGTCCTTGCGGTTGAACCCCTGCGCGGCGAGGGCCCGGTTGGTCGCGTTGAAGTCCTGGATCTCGGCGTCGGAGATCTGCACGTTCAGCACCGAGGCGGTGCAGTCGGCTTCGGTGACGAAGCGGACGTGCCGCTCGCCGCCGGTCTCGCCGGCGCTGGCGTTGTAGATGACGTCGACGTCCGCGGCCCACTTCTTGAACGAGGGCAGGTACTGGGCGAAGCGGTCGTTGCCCGGGCTGTGCACGTACACCACCTGGACGCGGTTGCCGCTGCTGCCGTCGCCCTCGCAGACCAGCTTCGATCCGGCGGGCGCGGCCGCCGCCGCGCCCGGGGCGGGCTCCGCGGCGGCGCTGCCGGAGCCGCCGAGCAGCGCCTTCTGCGTGGCGTCCAGGACGGGCGCGGCGCCCTTCAGCAGGTCGGCGGCGGCGGGCGGCTGAGCCCCGGCCGCGGGGGTGAGCGCGGGCGCCTGGGCGGCCGGTGCCGCGACCGGCGCGACGTCCTGGTGGATGTCCACGCCCTTGGGCGGCACGTCCGGACCGTGGCTGCACTGGGTGCTACCGGTGACCTCCAGCGTGCCGCCGCAGCGGTCGCTGCCCGGCAGGCTCAATCCCGCGTAGACCAGGCCGCGGTCGGGCTGGTCCTTGGGTATCGCCTTGAGCGGCACGGCCTTCTCGTCCCGCTTCGGGGCGGGTGCCTGGGTGGCCCCCTCGGCGGTGCCGGTCTCCCCCGGTCCGCCGTCGTCGCCGACCAGTCCGGCCTGCGACCCCGAATTGTCGACCACGTCCGCCGCGGCCGTGACGGCGCTGTGCATGGCCGCCGGCTCCAGCGCGGTGCGGATGCCGAGCGTCCCCGCCACCAACCCTGCCGCCACCGCTGCGGCGACCAGGGCGCTCCTGCGGGTGAGCCTGCGGCGCTTGCGCCGACGAAGCTCGCTGCTCCGGTGTCCCATCGCGTTCCTTTCCTCGTGCGACGACCCGTGCCCTGTGGTGAAAGGGGGCTCGGGCCTTCCGACACTCCGGAGAGCGGACGGGACGGCCGGGAATAACAGAAACCTTTTACGATTTTCTTCGACCCGTTCGATAGGGCGGTCGCGGTCGCCGACTCGCTCGGCCGGATCGAGCGCTCGCGATGTCCGACTCGCTCCGCCGGATCGGGCGGTCGCGGCGGGCGAAGCCGCGGAACGGTTCGGGACAGGAAGAACGTCCGGAACAGGAAGAGCCGGGGAGCGCACTCGGGGGGTGTGCGCTCCCCGGCATGGGGTGGTGGCGGCCACCCGGCCGGAGTCGCGGGGCCTTGCGACTCCGTCGGCCGTGACGGAATGCTAGACCCGTCGGGGGGTGCTGACCAGAGCCCTGGGAAGGTCGCTTTTCACCCCGGACAGGCCGTCTCCATCAGGCATATGACGGTTCATCAGCAAAATGCGGCGGTCAGGCCGTCGGGCAGCGGCAGCAGGTCCGCGACCGCGGCGGGCAGCCACCAGGTGAGGGCGAAGGGGGTGGGCCGGGCCAGGACGCGCAGCAGTGCCCGCTCGGCCGCGGTCATCCGGGCGGTTAGCATGACCTCGTCGCAGTCCGTGGTCCCTGCTCCTGGTCCCCCACAAACGGGTCATCAGGCTCCTCCTTCTCCGCCACCATTGCCGGCCCTCGCGCGGCTCCGCGGCGAGGGTCCGAAGACCCTCCGGCCCGGCCCTGCCGCGGACCTTTCAGCCCGGGACATCCGCGCAGGCCACCCCGGCTCTCGGGGAGGACACGGAAGGGCCGGGGAGATCCGCCGTTGGAGTGATCCCCGCGTATTCGGCGCAACGCCCGTGGGCACGGCGCGTTTGCCATGGCATGCGCCCTCCGGTGGGGGTGCGCGCGGGTCCGCGCTGGCCCGTCCCCCGACTCGCGGCCGGTGTGCCGGTGCCCGCCCGGCACCGCCCGCACCGGCCCTCCCGTGAGAGGTAATGTCATGAACCTGCAGACCGAGACCCGGAAACGGATCGTCGCCCCGAGATCCGCGGCGCACCCGTCCCCCCTGACCCGTGCGGCCGTGCCCCCGCTCGCCCCCGGCGCGCTCCCCGGCCTCGGGCACGCCGCCGCCCTGCTGCGCGACCCGCTCGGCTTCCTCGGCTCCCTCTCCCGCCACGGCGGCGTGGTGCGCATCCGCCTCGGGCCGCGCACCGTCTGCGTCGTCACCGATGCCCGGCTGGTCCACACCCTGCTCGTCGCGCTCGCCTACGACTGCCCGCGCGGCGCCGTCCAGGACACCCTCAAGACGGCGTTCGGCGACGGCCTGCTGATGTCCGAGGGCCAGGCCCACCGCGACCGACGCCGGATCATCCAGCCCGCGTTCGGCCCGGACCGGATGGGTGAATACCTGGCCGTGATGCACCAGGTCACCGAGGAGCGCGCCGGGCGCTGGCGCCCCGGTGAGGTCCTCGACGTCGCCAAGGAAATGAACCACCTGGCACTGGAGATCGTCACCCGCTCACTGTTCGACGCCCGGCTCAGCGAGGACGCCACCCTCGCCTTCCAGCAGGCGCTGCCGGACATGGTGAAGGGCCAGATCGTCCAGTCCCTCTACCCGCACCCGGCGCTCGCCCGGCTGCCGCTGCCCGTCAACCGGCGCTTCGACGCCGCCGTGCGGGTGCTCAACCGGGTCGTCGACCAGGCCGTCAACGGCCGTACCGCGAACACCCGTTCCGACCAGAGTCAGAGTCAGGGCCGGGACCGGGACCGGGACACCCTGCCCGGCCTGCTGCGCGCCGCGACCGACCCGGGCACCGGCCGCCCGCTCACCGAAGCCGACGTCCGGTCCGAGGCCATCACCATGTTCGGCGCGGGCACCGAGACCGTCTCCACCACACTGACCTGGCTGCTCGACGAACTGCTGCGCCACCCCGAGGTGGAGGCCCGCGTCCTGGCCGAACTGGACGAGCACCTGCCCGCCGGCACCATCCCCACCCCCGAGGCACTGGCCCGGCTCACGTACACCCGCAACGTCACCCAGGAGGTGGTGCGGCTGCACGCGCCCAACGCCTTCCTGATGCGCACCGCCCAGGTCCCGGTCGACCTCGGCCCGTACCGGATCCCGGCCGGCACCGAACTGCTGTACAGCCTCACCGCGCTGCACCGCGACCCGGTCCGCTACCCCGAGCCGCTCGGCTTCCGCCCCGAGCGCTGGCAGGACGGCGGCGGCGCCGGGCGGCCGTCCTTCCTGCCCTTCGGAGCGGGCAAGCACAAGTGCATCGGGGAGGCCTTCGCCTGGGCCGAGCTGACGGTCGCGGCAGCCGCGATCCTGCGCCGCTGGCGCCCTGAGGCCGTGCCCGGAGCGCGGGCCCGGGAGGTGGTCTGGACGACGGTCCAGGCGCAGGGGCTGCGCGTCCGGCTGGCGCCGCGCGAGCAGCGGTCGACCGACACGGGGCCGGCGGGCGGCGCGGGCCGGGCCGCGCGCAGCGAGCGGACCGCGCGGGCGAGCGGTGCGGCGCCCTCGCGCGACGAACCGGCGGTACCAGACGGCTGCCCGTTCACCGGCACCCCCACGGCCGCCCTGCCGGCACGCCCGCCCGGCGAGCTGCACGCCGCCGCGGACCGGCACACCGACTGGGCGGTCCGCCACGGCCTGCTCACCCCCGCGGAGCTGCCCGGCTACCGGGCCTACGCCCTGCACGAGCTGATCGGCCGCGCCTTCCCCCTCGCCCGCGGCACCGAACTCGACCTACTGGTCGACATGCTGGGCTGGTTCACCATCCTGGACGACCGCTTCGACGGCACGCCCGGACGCCGCCCGGCCGAGGCACACGCCCTGGTCGACCCGCTGATCGCCGTCCTCGACGGCAGAAGCACCCCTCCGGACAGCCAACTCCTGTGCTCTTGGCGGGAACTGTGGAAACGTCAGACGGCGTCGATGTCCCCCGCCTGGCGCGCCCGCGCCGCCCGCGAATGGCAGGCCTGCCTGGCCACCTTCCCCGCCGAAGCCGACCACCGCGCCCGCGGCACCGTGCCCGCCCTCGGCCTGGCGGACACCATGCGGCTGCGCCGACACGGCAGCTGCCTCTACCCGTTCATGAACATACTGGAACGGGTCCACGGCGCCGACGCCCCCGCCGCCCTCCACGCGGAGCCCGCGCTGCACCGCCTGCGCGCCAACACCGCCGACGCCGCCACGCTGATCAACGACCTCTACTCGCTGGAGCGGGAGGAACGGCAGACCGCGGCCGCCTTCAACACCGTGCTCACCCTGCAACGGGCCCGCCGCTGCACCCGGAGCCGCGCCGTCCGAGCCGTCCGCGACCGGGTGGCGCGACTACGGCAGGAGAGCGAGGACCTGCGCCGCGACCTGCAGCGCCGCCACCCGGCGGGGCGCTGGTACCTGGACGGCACCCGGGAGCTCGTCGCCGGCGTACAGGCCTGGACCAGCACCAGCGACCGCTACCTGGTGCCGAACGGCGGGCGGCAGCGCTGAACGGAGAGCAGCCTTGAACGGAGGGCAGCGCTGAGCCGGCGCACCGATGAGCGGGCGCACCGGACAGCCGCCCGCTCGCGCCCCGCTACTTCCGGCCGCCGAGCGCGAACAGCAGCAGCACGAAGCCGGCGAACAGGTGCGTGGCGAAGATGTAGATGCCCGCGCGGATCAGCATCGCCTTGCGGCGCCTCTTCTCCTCGCTCGTGCCGTCGTTCATGGTGGGTGGTGCTCCTCGGGTCGGGCGGACGGGCCGGGCGCGGCTCAGCGGGACCGCCGACCGCCGGACGCGCGCAGCTCGGTGAGCAGCGCGCCCTGGTCGGTGATCAGCTCGGTCAGGATCCGGCGCGCCGCGCGCAGCAGCTCGGCCACGTCCGGGGTGCTGAGCGCGTACACCACCGTGTTGCCCTCACGGATGGCCGTGACCAGCTGGGTGCGGCGTAGCACCGCGAGCTGCTGGGAGAGGTTGGACGGTTCGACCTCGATCTCCGCCAGCAGCTCGCGCACCGGCCTGGGTCCGTCCTGGAGCAGCTCCAGGACCCGGATCCGCACGGGGTGGCCGAGGGTGCGGAAGAACTCCGCCTTGGCCTGGTACAGCGGGACCGGCATCGTCCGCGCGCCTCCCTCGAATCCGGCTCGGTGGTCGTCCCGGCCGGGCGGGTGCGCGCCACGGCCGGTAGGCATCATCGCGGACAGATGAAGATTTCTTCAAGTCGTCACAGCTCGACGACTCCCGGCCGACGTGCACAGGTGACCCACCTCACACCGGCGCGCCGTGCCCGGACATGCGAACGCCGAGCCCGGGATGCTGCCAACTCCCGGGCTCGGCAGTCACGGTGATGAGCCGTCAGCAGACTACAGGCACATCGACCGTCACCGGGGACGGTCCCCACCACATCGTCTCGACCGAGAAGGATCCGTGCACGGTCGAACCGCACGGCGCGGTCGCCGTGATCCCGTCGACCCGCACGGTGCTGACCGTGAACACGGTGCGACCGTTCACCGCGCCGAGCGAGTTGCCGCCGGCCACGTCGGCCGACACCCGGGTGAGCAGCTCCTGCGGCGCCGGCGGCCACGGGGTACCCGGCGACGGCGGGCCGGCCAGCCCGATCTGCCCGTACAGCACGACGCTGTTGCCGGTGACGTCGGCGCAGACCTTGGTGGACAGCCCGGCCTGCAGGCCGGACCACCCGCAGGTGGTGACGGTGGTGGCAGCGGCAGCCGTCGAGGCCGAGGCGAACGCCGGCACGGGCACCGCGAACAGGGCGACGGCGCCGGCGGCGCCGGCCGCGATCTTGGCGATGCGGTTCATGAGTTCCTCCTGGGAGGGTACGAGGACGGTCAGAGACAGGTGGCGTGGCACATATGACATTTCATAGGCCCACAGACAGATACTTTGTCATGCGATTCCTATGCGGCGAGCCAGTTTTACCCTTGGAACTACCGGCTCGACCGAAACCAGACCTTCGATGGCGCAATCACCCTTGAGTGACCCAACCAGCGCAAGCCCTCAGGCAACGCCCACGTTGCCCCCAGGTGAACCGTCTACGCACCGCCTCCGCGACCGGTCAGCCGAGGGAGGCGCGCAGGGCGTCGACCCGGGCGGCGGCGGCGGCGAAGGCGTCGCGATCGAGCCGGCCGGAGTCGAGGGCATCGGCCAGGGCCTCGGTGGCGTCCTCGGCCTGCTGCGGGTCGCGGACGGAGCAGAGCAGCAGGTCCATGCCGGCCTCGGCGGCGGCCACCGCGCGGTCGCCGGTGTCGCCGTACGGAGCGAGCGCGCCGGCCTCCATCGCGTCGGTGACGGTCACGCCGTCGAAGCCGAGCCGGCCGCGGAGCTCGCCCTGGATGACAGTGGGCGACAGTCCGGCCGGGCGCTCCGGGTCCAGCGCCGGGTAGACCGCCCAGGAGGCCATCACCAGCCGGACGCCCGCCGCGATCGCGGACCGGTAGGGCGCCTCGCCGCGGGTCCGCAGCTGCTCCAGCGGGACGGTGAGGGTGACCGGGCGGTCGTCGGTGTTCTCCTCGCGGGCGGCGGCGCCGAGGCCCGGGAAGTGCTTGGCGGTCGCGGCCACGCCGAGGCTCTGCTGGGCGGTGAGGAAGGCCCTGCCCAACCTCCCGACCGTGGCGGGGTCCTGGCTGTAGGAACGCTCGAAGTGGTCGATGAAGTTGTCCGGGGTGTCGTAGACGTCGAGCACCGGGGCGAGGTTGACGTTCAGCCCGGCGTCCGTCAGGGTCCGGGCGGCGCCGGTGCCGGAGTCCACCGCGGCGGCCGCCGGGTTCGGAGCCGACCCGGTGCGGCGGGCGGAGAGTTCGGGCGCACCGGGCAGCCGACGGATCCTGCCGCCCTCCTGGTCGGTCATCAGCAGCAGCGCGCGCGGGTTCGGCGCCTCGGCGGCCGCCTGCTTCAACTCGGCGACGGCCTCGGCGAGCTGCTCCGGGCCGGTGACGTTCTCGCCGAACAGGATCACCCCGGCCGCCCGGCCCTCCCGGATCGTCCGCAGCACCCCGGGCGGCGGCGTCGGGCCCGCGTACGAGAGGACGATCCGCCGTCCGGCGAGCAGGCGCGACTCCTCCTGGTCCTGGGCGGCCATCGCTACGGTCCTCTCCGGGTGGGTGCTGCGGGGCGCGGACGCCGACCCGATCGGGGCGGGCCCGAACGCGGCCCCCAGGACCGTCAGCACCGCCCCGAACCGGGCGACTCGCCGGAGCGGGGCCATCACGCCTCCTGGGTCAGCAGCGGCTACGGCCCGTCAGCGTACCCAGGACCCAGATCCGCCAGTCCACCCCACACCGGGTCCAGCCGATATTCCGACAGACGATGCACCGCAGGGCCCTAGGCCGGCCGGATGTTCGATCGACTGGAGTTCAGGATCCTGCCGCCCGGCCCGCGCCTCCCCGCCGAGGTACGGGTCTGGGTCAACGGCGAGGACCTGGTGGCCCAGGCGGCCGGGCCCGCCGGCCAGGGCCGGTGGGCCGGCCTGCTGCTCCCCCGCGACCGCCCGAGCCCGCTGCACGCGACCGCCGAGCCGCACCGCGTGGAGCTGGGCGAGCCCGACTGCACCGGCGGCTGCTGCGGCTACCTCTCCGCCGACGTGCAGCGCTTCGGGAGCGTCATCCGCTGGTCGGACTGGGAGGTGCCGTACCTGGAGGCCCGCCCGCCGGAGTTCGACTTCGAAGCCGAGCAGTACGACGCCGAACTCGCCCGCGCCGCGGCCGACCCCTGGTGGCACGGCGCTCTGTAACGGAAGCCGGCCCCGGCGCTCGGGCCCGGCACGCAGGCTCGGCGCTCGGGCCCGGCGCTCGCGCCCGGCCTGGCTTCGGCGGCGCCCGCCCTCACCCCGCGTGGCGGACCAACTGCCCGAGGACGGCGATGCCTTCGGTGATCTCGGGCGGTGAGCCCGCCGCGTAGCCGAGGACCAGGCCGGGTGGGTACGGGAGGCGGGCGTGCCAGGAGAGGGGCTGGACCTTCACGCCCCGGGCCAGTGCGGCGGTGGCC
Source organism: Kitasatospora sp. NPDC051164 (assembly GCF_044455625.1). Taxonomy (NCBI): domain Bacteria; kingdom Bacillati; phylum Actinomycetota; class Actinomycetes; order Kitasatosporales; family Streptomycetaceae; genus Kitasatospora; species Kitasatospora sp. NPDC051164. The sequence goes on from NZ_JBITFB010000005.1 coordinate 80,594, forward strand.
AACTCGGTGTCGGTGCAGCCGAGTTCCGGCGGCAGGGTGAGCATCAGGTGGAGGCCTGCCGCCGCGCCGTGGACGGTGGCGTCCGGGAGGTGGGTGCGGATGGCCGTGATCATGGCGTCCCGGCGGCGGCGGTGGCGGCGGCGCAGCAGCCGTAGGTGGCGGTCGAGTTCGCCGGACTCCATCAGGTGGGCGAGGACGAGCTGGGGCAGGACCGGGTTGCCGAGGTCGGCGAAGCGCTTGGCATCGAGGACGGCGCCGCGGAGGCGGGCGGGTACCAGCAGCCAGCCGGTTCGCAGGGCCGGGGCGAGCAGCTTGGAGATGCTGCCCGCGTAGCAGACCCGGTCCGGCAGGGTGGCGCGCAGCGCCGCGACGGGCGGGCGGTCGTAGCGGTGCTCGGCGTCGTAGTCGTCCTCGATGACCAGGCCACCCTCCGCCGCCCAGCGCAGCACGTCGCGTCGGCGGTCGCCGCCGAGGACGACGCCGGTCGGGAACTGGTGGGCGGGGGTGAGCAGCACGGCCGGCGCGCCGGTGGCACGCAGGGCGTCGACCCGGATGCCGTCGGCGTCGACCGGGACGGGCGGAGTGGCGGCGAGCCAGTGGGCGAGGTGCTGGCGGGCGCCGAGGGAGCCGGGGTCCTCGACCGCGACCTCGGTGATGCCCGTCCGTTCGAGGGCGCGGCCGAGCAGGGCGAGGGCCTGGGCCGTCCCGGCGACGATCAGCACCTCGTCGGGGTCGGCGCGGATGCCCCGGTTGCGGGCGAGCCAGTGGGCGACGGCCCGGCGCAGGGCCGGGGTGCCGCGTACGTCGCCGTAGCCGAGGTCGTGTGCGGCGAGGCCGTCGAGGACGGCGCGTTCGGCGCGCAGCCAGGCGGTGCGGGGGAAGGCGGCGAGGTCGGGTACGCCGGGGGTGAGGTCGATCCGGGCGGGGGTGCCGCGCAGCAGGTCGAACACCTCGGAGTCGGGGTCGTCCCCGAAGAGGGCGGGCGCCGCCGACCGGGGGCGGGGAGGTTCGGGGTCGGGCGCGGCGGGAGGGGTCGGGGCCTCGACCACGACGGTGCCGCCCCGGCCGCGCCCGGCGACCCGCCCCTCCTCGGCGAGGCGACGGTAGGCGTCGGTCACCACCCCACGGGAGACGCCGAGTTCGGCCGCCAGCACCCGGCTGGCGGGCAGCCGGCTGCCGGCCGGGAGCCGCCCGTCGGCGACGGCCTCGCGCAGCCGGCGGGCGAGCCAGTCGGCAAGGCCGCCGGGCGGGGCGTCGGCGGTGTCGAGCTGGAGGAAGTCGGCGCCGAGCTCTTTGGGCCTGTCGGATGCGGCAGCTTTGGACCTGTCGGACGTGGTGGCTTTGGACCTGTTCACCGGACCATAGTGGCGCGAGGGTGGGGGCCATGACCACGGAAACGGCACGGCCCGAGAACACGAACGACGTCCACGGCCATGCGGACTACGTCCACGGCTATTCGGACGCCGAGGCGCAGCGCCTCGGTGACCAGGCGGACACCCTCGCCGAGTTGCTGCACGCGGGCACGGCCTACCCGGCGGGCAGCCGGGTGCTGGAGGCAGGCTGCGGGGTGGGGGCTCAGACGGTGCACCTGCTGGCCGCCGGCCCGGGGGCGCTGCTGACCGCGATGGACCTCTCGGCGGAGTCGCTCGCGCAGGCCCGCGCCCGGGTGGCGGCGCAGATGCCCGACGCGAAGGTCACCTGGCACCACGGCGATCTGCACCGGATGCCGTTCCCGGACGGCGCGTTCGACCACGTCTTCCTCTGCTTCGTGCTGGAGCACCTGCCCGATCCGGCGGACGGGCTCGCGGCGCTGCGGCGGGTGCTGCGGCCGGGCGGGACGATCACGGTGATCGAGGGCGACCACGGCTCGGCCTTCTTCCACCCGCAGAGCCCGGCGGCCGGCCGGACGATCGACCACCTGGTCCGACTCCAGGCCGAGGCGGGCGGCGACGGGCTGATCGGCCGCCGCCTCTACCCGCTGCTGACGGCGGCCGGGTTCACCGAGGTGACGGTCCGGCCGCGGACGGTCTACGCCGACGGCGGCCGCCCGGCGCTGGTGGAGGGCTTCACCCTGCGGACCTTCGTCGCGATGGTCGAGGCCGTGCGGGCGGAGGCGCTGGCCGCCGGGCTGGCCACGGCGGAGGACTTCGACCGGGGCATCGCGGAGCTGCGCCGCGCGGCCGAGCCGGGCGGGACCTTCCACTACACCTTCTTCAAGGCGGTCGCCGTCAATCCCTGAGGCAGAAGGGCCGGGTCCAGGACCGGGGCCGGGGCCGGGGCCGGAGGCGTTACTCGGGGGTGTCTCCGAGGGCCGCCAGCATGGTGCGCATCGCGTCGACCAGCGCGGCGGTCCGGGCGTCGTCCAGTCCCTCGAGGAGGCCGAACTCGGTGGCGAGGTGGTCGGGCAGCGCGCGCTCGATCAGGGCGTGGCCCTCGGGGGTGAGGGCGACCTCGCGGCTGCGGCCGTCCTGGTCGCTGCGGGTCCGGGTGACCAGGCCGCGGGCCTCCAGCCGGTCGAGGCGCTGGGTGATGGCGCCGGAGGTGACCATGGCGGACTGCATCAGGCCGGTGGGGGTGAGGCGGTAGGGCGGGCCGCTGCGTTTCAGGGTGGCGAGGACGTCGAAGGAGGCGGCGTCCAGGCCGTGCTCGGCGAAGGTGCGGTTGAGCGCCGCGTCCACCAGGCGGTAGAGGCGCTTGAGCCGGCCGAACACCTCCATCGGGGAAACGTCCAGGTCGGGGCGCTCGGCGGCCCACTGCGCGACTACGCGGTCCACATGATCTGCCACGGCTCCAGGGTAGGCGATCGGGCTCGGGTTCCTTAGCGGTGAGGTACAGGATTCCTTAGCGGTGAGATAACTGTGAGCCACATCACTGGTCGGCCCCGATGGAAAATACCTTAGCGCTGAGATACATTGGCTTAGTGCTAAGACATCGCCTCGCCGTCGTACTGGTGACGGCCCTCGCCCCCGCCATCTGGGGGACGACCTACCTCGTCACCACCGAGCTGCTCCCGCCCCACCGTCCCCTCCTCGCCGCCGTCATCCGCTGCCTGCCCGCCGGGCTCCTCCTGATCGCCCTCACCCGCCGACTGCCGCAGGGCAGCTGGTGGTGGCGATCGCTGGTCCTCGGCGCGCTCAACATCGGGGCGTTCCAGGCCCTGCTCTTCATCGCCGCCTACCGCCTGCCCGGCGGCATCGCGGCCACCGTCGGCGCCGTCCAGCCGCTGATCACCGCCGGACTCTCCGCCGCCGTCCTCGGCGACCGGCTCACCCTGCGCACCGTGCTGTCCGGCATCGCCGGCGTGGCGGGCGTGAGCCTGCTGGTCCTGCGGGCCAACGCGCAGCTGGACGCGCTCGGGGTAGCCGCCGCGCTCGGCGGCGCGGTGGTCATGGCCGCCGGCGTCGTCCTCTCCAAGCTCTGGGTGTCCCCCGCCCCGCTGCTCGCCACCACCGGCTGGCAACTCACCACCGGCGGACTGCTGTTGGTGCCGCTCACGCTGCTCACCGAGGGCGCGCCGCCGTCCCACTACACGGCCGCCAACGTGCTCGGCTACACCTACCTGTGCCTGATCGGCGCGGCCTTCACCTACGTGCTGTGGTTCCGCGGGATCCAGGCGCTGACGCCGACCTCGGTCTCCTTCCTCGCCCTGCTCAGCCCGGTGGTCGCCACCGCGATCGGCTGGCTGGTGCTCGGACAGGACCTCAGTCCGCTGCAGGCGCTGGGCGCCCTGGTCGTGCTCGGCTCGCTCGTCGTCGCCCAGACCCGGCGACCCGGCGCCGCCACCGGGTCGAAGCCGGTGGCCCGATCGGCCTCCGCGCCACCGGTGCGCGAGAACGCCTGACCCGCCCCGTCCGCACCCCGCGCCCACATCCCACATCCCGAAATCCGCATCCCGCATCCAGTCCAGCCCGGTTCAAGGAGAACTCCCCATGCGTATCACCGTGTTCGGCGCCACCGGCAACGTCGGCAGCCGGGTCGTGACCGAGGCGCTCGCCCGCGGCCACGAGGTCACCGCCGTCGTACGGGACCCGGCCAAGCCGCACGGCCTGCCGTCCGCCGCCGTCATCGCCGTGGGTGACGCCCGCAACCCCGAGGACGTCGCCCGGATAGCGCCCGGGCAGGACGCGGTCATCACCGCCACCCGCCCGGTGCCCGGCAGCGAGCACGAACTGGCCGTCGCCACCAAGGGCCTGCTGGCGGGCATCGCCGGCACCGGCGTCCGGCTGCTGGCCGTCGGCGGCGCGGGCAGCCTCACCGTCCCGGGCACCGACGGGATGACCCTCGTGGAGGACCCCGGCTTCCCCGCCGCGATCCGGCCGATCGCGCTGGCCTGCAACGAGCAGCTCGCGCACTACCGCGCGGCCGACGCCGACATCGACTGGACCTACCTGAGCCCGGCCGCGCTGCTCGAGCCCGGTGTGCGCACCGGCCGGTTCCGGCTCGGACGGGACGAACTGCTGGTCGACGCCGACGGCAACTCGGCGATCTCCATGGAGGACCTCGCCATCGCCCTCCTCGACGAGGTCGAGAGGCCCGCCCACCGCCGCGCGCGGTTCACCGCCGGCTACTGACCGGCCGCGGCGGCCTCGACGGGGGTGAGGCCGCCGCGGTCCACCACAGACCGGAGGCTGGGGCTCCCACCCGGACGGGGGTGTAGCCAGCACCACCCCGAAGACGGGAGCACGGGTGATCGATCGTCAGGGCGGGTTTCGGACAGGATCGTTTCCGTGACCAACACCGCATCGACCGACACCGCGCCGACGAGCACCGCAGCGACGAGCACCGCAGCGACGAGCACCGCAGCGACGAGCACCGCAGCGACCGGCACCGTCCCGGCCATCGCCAAGCCCCGCCTCCGGCGCGCCGCACTGGCCGTGGCCGCCGCCGTCCTCGCCGGCCTCGCCACACCCGCCACCGCCGGCGCCGACACCGCCCGCGACCCGGGCGACGCCGACCCGGCACCCGCCCGCTACACCCACCAGACCCTGAACTGGCAGCCCTGCGCCGGGCAGCCCACCCTGGACTGCGCCACCATGGCCGCCCCGCGCGACTGGCACCACCCCGGCGTCGGGGCCGACCTGAGCATCGCCGTCTCCCGGCACCGCGCCACCGACCCGGCCAAGCGCAGGGGCACCCTGCTGATGGCGGCCGGCGGCCCCGGCGCCTCGGGCCTGCCGCGCCCGGCCGGGCTGGCCGAGGCGGCCCCGGCCGTCGCCGCCGCCTACGACATCGTGGGCTTCGACCAGCGCGGGGTCGGCGCGAGCACCAAGGCCGTGTGCCAGACGCCGGAGGAGTACCAGGAGTTCCTGGCCGGCGACTACCGCGACCAGTCTCCCGCCGCGATCGACGGCGTCATCGCCAACGCCAGGAAGCTGGCCGCCAGTTGCCAGGAGCGCAGCGGCGACCTGATCCCCTACCTGAACACCGAGCAGACCGCCCACGACATCGACCTGTTCCGCGCCCTGCTCGGCGAGCGCAAGCTCAGCTACTTCGGCCCGTCCTACGCCACGATGATCGGCGCCTACTACGGCACGCTCTTCCCGCACCGGGTCGAGCGGATGGTGCTGGACAGCAACGTCGGCTTCGAGGGCACCTGGGAGAAGTTCGAACTGGGCCAGCCGATGAGCTTCCAGCGCCGCTTCGACGAGGACTTCGTCCCCTGGCTCGCGGCCCGGGACGCCACCTACCACTGGGGCTCGACGCCGGAGCAGGTACAGGCGCACTGGGAGCAGCGGCGCGCCGCACTGCACGACTCGCCCATCGTCGAGGGCTCGGTGACGATCGGCCCGAACCAGTTGGACAACGTGGCGATCGGGGCGATCTACGAGGCCGCCAACTTCCCGATCCTCGCCCGGATTCTGACCACCGTCGACAATTGGCAGACCGCCGACCCGGCGGCCAAGGCCATGGCCGCGAAAGCCTTCAGCCACTACCTCAGCCCGGACTTCCTCGCCGAGTACTTCTCGGTGACCTGCTCCGACACCCCGTGGACCAGCGATCTGGACACCTGGATCGCGCGCGGCGCCGAGAACACCGCCCGTTGGCCGCTGGCCGGCTCCCGAACACTCGCCTTCAGCGCGGTCTGCGCCTCCTGGCCGGTCGCCCCGGCGCCCAAGGTCAAGGTCACCGGCGCCCACCTGCCGACCACCCTGATGCTCAACTCGGTGCACGACCCGGCGACTTACTACGAGGCGGCGCTCGGCGCCCACCGGGCGCTGCGCGGCTCGAGGCTGGTCACCGTCACCGGGAACGGCGACCACGGCCAGTACCCCGGTCCCAACGCCTGCGTCACCGACGTGGTCGAGCGCTACCTGCTGGACGACCAGGCGCCCGCGCACGACCTCACCTGCGCTTCCCCGCAGGCGGGTTGACGGCTGCCAGGTCAGCGCCGGGGCCTGGTCCGCAGCCCGGACCCCAGCCTGGAGCGGAGCCAGGTGAGGCCGACGGCCAGCCCGGCGAAGCCGCCGACGGCGAGCTTGATCCCGGCCTTGGCGACGATCCAGCCGATCCCCGGGACGGTCCACCCCAGCCAGTGGAAGACGGCCAGCAGCATCGCCGAACCGCACAGCGCGGCCAGGACGGTGACCGTGACGGCGGCGGCCCGCGAGAGCTCCTGCGGGCCGTCGGCGTCGGCGGTGCTTGCGGTGTCGTTCATCATGTCGTTCGTACCCCCCTCATCCATGGAGGCGATGATACGACCTCAGCGCCGGGAGTGGTGGGTGTCCCCGAGGTGCTCGCCGGTCTCGTCGTCGGGGAAGCTGACGGCCATGGTGACGCGGTACTCGTGGACGTCCTCCCGGTGCCCCGGCACCCGGGCCCAGGCGAGCGAGTGCACCTCGGCCTCGGGGGCGTGCCGGCACCAGGCGGCCGCCTCCTCCAGGGCGCGGGCGGCCGACAGTCCGGTGCACACCACCGCGGTGTACGCGGCGACCGCGACGTCCCCACCGGAGCGACAGTTCCGCGACACCGCCCGGACGGCGGCGGCGGCCTGGGTCAGGTCACGGGCCAGGTCGTCCACGACCCGAGGGGGCGCCGGCAGGACGACCGCTCCCTCGGCGACGGTATCCGGCAGGTTCGCGCTCACGGTCTGGACCTCCATCCGCATCATCACGCGGCACAGCATGCCGGGCGGCGATACCTGGCATGCCCACTTTCACCAGAACGTCACCCGTCCAGGGCCGAGTTGGGGACGCACCCTGGCGCCCGCGGGCTCGTCCTGCTAGGGGAGGCCGCCCCGAGCGCCGGACGTTCCGGCAGGTCAGAGGGGTCGGTCGCGGGCGCCGCCGGGGAGCCCGAATCGCCGCACACGTACCACCCCCGTGCTCCGAACCGCCGGTCCGGCGCCCGGGGCGTCCGTCCCACCGCCGTTGGGGCCTTGGTCAACTCCCCGTACCGGAACCGGAGATGCCGCCGGAAGCGGGCCGGACGACCGCAGGCCACCGGCCTCGCGCGACGCCCCGGGAAGCGGCCGCACCCCCGCTGAAGTGCCGAGTTAACCCCTCGGTGGGCGTCGGGCCGCCTCCCGGTCACCCTGTCCCTGTCAGATCGTCGTGATACTAATCGTCCCGGCGGCGGCTCCCGTTATCAGATGGACGGGCACGATGACGGGCACGATGCCGACAACTCAACCGTTCCGGGATGGTCCGGACGGCGACGGGGAGGGGAAACGGATGACGGCGAGGTTCGGCAGCACCCAGGGCGGGCGCAAGCTCCGGGTCGGCAAGCGGGTCACGGGGACGGCGGCCGCCTTCGCCGCACTGGCCGCACTGACCGGCTCTCAGGTGACGGGTCTCGGGCTCGCGCCGGTCGCGGCCGCCGACACCGGTCCGACGAACGGCACCACCGCCCGGGGCGACGACCGCTACGGGACCGGCACCCCGGACGGCACCCGCTCACCCGGCACCCCCGGCACCGCAGTCCCGGCCGACGGCGGCAGCACCCTCCTGTTCCCGCAGCCGCCCGGCACGCTGCCCGGCGCACCCGACGCCGGCCCGTTCGCGGCCACCGGGCCCGCACTGCCCAGCACGGTGCTCACCGCCTACCACCAGGCCGAGGCCTCGGTGGCACAGCGCTCCCCCGGCTGCCACCTGCCCTGGCAGCTGCTGGCCGCGATCGGCCAGGTCGAGTCCGGGCAGGCCAACGGCGGCCAGGTGGACGCCTTCGGCACGACCCTGACCCCGATCCTCGGCCCGGCACTGGACGGCAACGGCTTCGCCGCGATAGCCGACACCGACGGCGGCCGTTACGACGGCGACGCCCGCTGGGACCGCGCCGTCGGACCGATGCAGTTCATCCCGTCCACCTGGGCCTCCTGGGGCGTGGACGCCAACGGCGACGGCAAGGCCGACCCGAACAACGTCTTCGACGCCGCCGAGGCCGCCGGGCGCTACCTGTGCGCGGGCGGCCGCGACCTCGCCGACCCGGCGCAGCTCGACCGCGCGGTGCTCAGCTACAACAACTCGGGCGAGTACCTGCGGACCGTCCGCAACTGGATGGCCCACTACGGCAGCGGCACGGTGACCACCGTCCCGGACCGCGCGGGGTCCTCGGTCCCGACGTCCTCGCTGCCCTCGCCGTACCTCCCGGTCGTCGGCGACCCGACGGTCGGCGGCGGGACGGGCAGCGGCACGACCGGTGCCGGCACGACGCCGACCGCTCCCCCGGCTCCGACACCGACACCGACTCCGACGCAGGAGCCGACGACGCCGGTGACGCCCACCCCCAACCCGTCGCCGACCGCGCAGCCGACGCCGACCACGACGCCCACGCCCACCGGTTCGCCGTCGCCGACCGGCACGCCGACGACCACCCCGAGCGGCACCCCGACCACGACGCCCACGGGCACCCCGACCGGCACGCCCACGGCCTGCCCGGACCCGACGGCCACGGCCACCCCGACCGGCACGCCCACGGGTACGCCCACCCCGACGGGCTCCCCGTCCCCGACCGCGACGCCCACCGGCACCCCGACGGCGACGCCCACCGGCACCCCCGGCTGCCCGACCCCCGCCCCGACCGGCTCCCCGAGCGCCGCGCCCAGCACCACCCCCAGCGCCTCGTTCTCGCCGTCGGCCGCCCCGAAGAAGTGACCAGGAAGAAGTGACAGGACGGGGGCGCGGTTCCATCTCGTGGAACCGCGCCCCCGCTGCGACCGCCGCCCGTCCGGGCCTGCTCAGAGGTGCTTGACCAACTCCGGCATCAGGTCCTGGAAGGTCCGCCCGCTGGCCGGCTGGCCGATCGCGGCCATCTGCCAACCGGTCGGCGTGCGCTGCACCTTGGCCATGATCTGCGCGGTGTACGGGCCGCCGCCGGTGAGCGTGTAGCGGGCCAGCTCCGCACCGGTGGTCTCGTCCACGAGCCGGCAGAAGGCCGCCTCGACCTCCTGGAAGGTCTGGCCGGTGAAGGAGTTGACGGTGAAGAGGATCTGATCGACCTCGGCCGACACCGTCGTCAGGTTGACCGTGATCGACTCGTCGTCGGTCGCGCCGCCCGAGCCGCCGACCAGGTTGTCCCCGCTGTGCCGCACCGAGCCGTCGTTGCTGGTGAGATGCTGGAAGAACACCACGTCCACCGGCCGCCCCTGGGCGAACAGCACCGCCGAGGCGTCCAGGTCGATCTCCCGGCCGGCGGCGAGCAGCTTGGCGAGGAAGCCCTTGCGCTCCGCCGCCTTCCACCCGAGGCCCATCCGGACCAGGCTCAGCTGCCCACCGCCCGGCTTCTCCAGGCTGATCTGCTGCCCCTTGGCCAGCGAAACGCTCATCGCGTCCTCCTCGTTCTGCCACCGCCGCGTGCCGAGAATCTACAGCACTGTAGAAATTTCCTGATCATCCGACGGGGTCCTGCGAGCACCCCTACCCCGCACTCCCCCTCGCCTCACCCCCGACGACGGTCCGCACACCGACGGAACCGGCGGTCCGACGTCCGGCGTAGCCGTGGAACGGCACCGAACGACCGGGGCAGCACACAGTCCAGGGCCGGCTCTCCTACGCTCTCCCGGCAGGGGCGGATCAGGTGTCGCCGTCCAGCAGGTGCTGCCGCACCTCGTGGAAGGCCCACGGCCCGCGCGCAGGCCGGGAGAACGTCCAGATCGTGTCGAACCGGTCCGGCCAGGCGGCGGGCACGCCGCTGTCGGTGGCGCCGAGCGCTTCGACGATCCGCGGGATCCGCGAGTGCTCCCAGCAGATCAGCACCGGCTGCTCCCCGGCCAGGGCGGAGCCGACCAGCGCGGACTCCTGGGACTCCGCATACCCGGTGTTCACCGTCAGCCCGAGCCTGTCGGCCAGCAGGGTGACGGTCTGACGCATCCGGCGTGCGCCGGCCAGCGGGCCGTCATCGGCGGCTGCGAGGATCCTGGCCGGGGTGCGCAGACCGGGCACGGGCGGGGAGAACAACGTGGGCAGCGCCTTCGCGCGGGCCCAGCCGCGCTCGGTGAGCGACTTGCCGTCCGGCTTGCCTGCCTCGTCCAGGCCCGGGTGGCTGCCGTCGGGCTTCTCACCGTGCCGGATCACCATCACGAAGGCCTCGCGGCCCGGGTCGCTCGGCTCGGGCATCGCGGCGGGCTGCTTCGGCTTCCCTGAGCACCCCGCCAGCGCCAGCGGGGCGACGGCCACCAGCCCGCCGAGCACGGCGCGGCGAGCGGGTCCGTCCGTCACCGCGCGGCCCGTTCCAGCCGTACCAGCGCGTCCACGGCGACGCCGCCCGCGCCCCCGCCCTTGTGCCCGGGCTCGCCACCGACCGTACGGTGCACCCGCTCGGCGCGGACGGTGCGCAGGCCGAGGTCGGCGAGGTCGGCCCGGACGTCCTCCGGGGTGAAGAGCACGGCCGGGTCCTGCGGGCCGCCGACGCCCTCGGTGAGGTTGCTCAGGTCGTGTCCGACGACCAGCAGGGTGCCGCCGGGGGCGAGCGTGTCGGCGGCGCGGCGCAGCGCGGTGCGGCGGTCCTCGGCGGGGAGCTGGAGGTAGGCGACCAGGACGAGGTCGTAGCCGGCGGTGGGGCCTTCAAAGGTGCGGGCGTCGCCGTGGCGCCAGGTGAGGCGGTCGGCGACCTCGTCGGGCAGGTCGGCGGTGAGCCGTTCGGCGCGTTCCAGGGCGACGGCGGAGAAGTCCAGTCCGGTGACCTCCCAGCCCTGGGCGGCCAGCCAGATGGCGTTGCGGCCTTCGCCGGCGGCCAGGTCGAGGGCGTGGCCGGGAGCGTGGCCGGTCAGTTCGCGGACCACCCACTGGTTGGGCTCGGCGCCCCATACCAGCTCGCTCGCGGCGTAGCGGTCGTCCCAGTCCTGGCTGTCCATCGCGGCTCCTCCGTTCGACGGTCGTTCGACGGGCCTGCTCGTGCCGGTCCTGCCGGTTGCACCCGGCCAACCTACCGGGCCGACGAGACCACGACCGGGAACGGTCCAGCGGGCGGACACCCTTGACGGCGAATATTGGTCCAGTCCAATCTGTTCAGTCGTGACGCGAACGGGTCGACCGACCGCCGCGTCCGCGCCCCCCACCGCGCCCGGGCCGGCTCCCTCGGCCCTCCCGGGCCACCGCACCGCCGGAACCCCCACACATCCGGAGGACCCCCCGCATGCACGACCGCGTCATGCCCACACGGCCCGACCGCTCCGGCGATGAGCCCGGACAGGGTGCCGGTCTCGAAGTCGCCGTCAGCGACCAAACTGGACGTCGTCCACTACGCGTTCGCCAACATCGACCCCACCAGGTCCACCTGCTTCCAGGCAGTGAAGGCCTCCGACTCCGCCAACGAGTCCAACCCCAACGCCGGTGACGGCGCGGGCGACGCCTACGCCGACCACCAGGCCGACTACAACTCCGGCACCAGCGTGGACGGCAGCAGCGACACCTGGGAGCAGCCGCTCAAGGGCAACTTCAACCAGCTGCGCCAGCTCAAGGCCGCGTACCCGAACCTGCGGTTCACCATCTCGATCGGCGGCTGGACGTACTCCAAGTACTTCTCCGACGCGGCGGCCACCGACGCCTCCCGAAAGACCTTCGTATCCTCCTGCATCGACATGTTCCTCAAGGGGAACCTGCCGACCGGTGTCGCCGGTGACGCCTCGGGCGGACAGGCCTCGGCCGCGGGCATCTTCGACGGCATCGACCTCGACTGGGAGTACCCGGGCTCGGCCGGCGGCCACACCGGCAACCACTACTCCCCCGCCGACAGGCAGAACTACACGCTGCTGCTGAAGGAGTTCCGCACCCAGCTGGACGCCCTCGGCTCCGCGCAGGGCAAGCGCTACCTGCTGACCGCCGCGCTGCCCAGCGGTCAGGACAAGGTCGCCCAGCTGGAGACCGACAGGATCGGCGCCTACCTGGACTACGCCGATGTGATGTCCTACGACATGCACGGCGCGTGGGACGCCAAGGGCCCGACCAACCACCAGGACCCGCTGCACGACAGCCCGGCCGACCCGACCACGCCGATCACCCCCGGCACCCGCAGGTACAACGTGGACACCACGGTCGCCGCGTACACCACCGGCCTGCCCGAGTACGGCATCCCCGGCGGCTTCCCGGCGAGCAAGCTGGTGCTCGGCATCCCGGTCTACTGGCGCGGCTGGACGGGCGTCCCGGCCGGATCGAACTTCGGCCTCTACCAGAGCGCGACCGGTCCGACGGCCGCCAAGCCGATGAGCCAGGAGGCCGGCCTGGCCGCCTGGAAGGAGCTCAACCCGACCGCGGCGCAGACCCACTCGGACCCGGTCACCGAGAGCAGCTGGGTCTACGACGGCACCGACTTCTGGACCGGTGACACTCCGCAGGCCGTCCAGGCGCGCGGGGCCTACGCCAAGAGCAAGGGGCTGGGCGGCCTGTTCGCCTTCTCCCTGGAGAACGACGACACGGCCGGCACGATGCTCAACTCGATGGACAACAGTCTTCACTGACGTCACATCAGGCGATTGTGAACGGCGACGGCCCGCGCGGGATACCGCCGATTCCGCGCGGACCGTCCGCCGCTGCTCAGCCCTTGAGGTTGAGCGAGGGGAAGAGGTCCTCGAACGGCTGCGTGGTCACCGAGACGCTGCGGGAGAACGGGTTGTCGAAGTCCCAGATCATGAACAGCAGGAAGGCGATCAGCGCGCTGAAGCAGAGTGCCAGGATCAACTCCCGCGGCGTGTTCCGGATCTGCAGCGCGAACAGCATGCCGACCGTCACCACGGCACCGCCGAGCAGTCCGAACCAGACCACGTCCGGCATGGTGGGGCCGGCGTTCTGGCCGCGCGAATTGCGGGCGTCGGAGGCCTGGTCGATCCGGTCCAGGATCGGCTGGTAGGCCTGCGACTCCAGGTCGGAGGCCGGCGGCCGGGTGGCGACATCCGTCTGCAGCTTCTGCAGCAACTGGTCGCCCTTCTCGGTGAGTTCGCCGTGCTCGCGCATGTAGTCCCACTCGGTGTTCACCACGTACGTGACGTAGGCGTCCACGTCGGCGCGGACCTGGTCGCGGAACTCCACCGGGTAGACCACCGCCCGGTCGCTCACCTCGCGCAGCGACTGCGCCTCCCGGAACAGGTCGTCCTGGGCGGCACCGCGCCCCTCCCAGACACCCGCGATGGCGAGACCGAGGACGATCGCGTAGACCACCCCGATCATCATCGTGATGTACTCGATGACGTCCGGCGTCTCGTCGGTGCTCTCCACCGTGCGCACGCGGCGGTGCCTCAACAGCACCACCGCCACCACGACGACACAGGCCGCCGCCATGGCGATGACCAACGCCACCCACTCGGACATGAGAACTCCCTTCTCTGGCTTGGCTTGTGACGGAACAGAAAGATCGGAGGCGGCCCCGGGTCCGGAGCGGTCCCGGGGCCGACCGACGGGCGTCGGGGCCCGCGGTGGGTCAGGACCGGCCCGCGCGGCCTCGACCGCGGCCGCCGCCACCGCCCGGGCGCAGGGCCGCCGCCGCGAGCACGGCGGGGACCATGACCAGCAGCATCGTCTTGGTCATCGAGGCGCCGTGGTGACGCTGCGGCACACTCATCGGCTTCGAAACGGGCACGTGGAACGTCGGCCGCGCCGACGGCACCGGCCACAGCGGGCTCGGGCGCACCGGGCTCGGCGGGGCGGCGCTCAGGGCCGCCGGACTGGGCACGACCGGGCTCGGCACGACCGGGACAGCGGGTGGCGGCGGGACCGGCGCGGGTGCGGGCGGATCCGGAACGGGTGCCGGGGGCGCCGGGGCCGCAGGTACGGGCGGCGGCGGCGCGGGCGGCGACGGGGTGGGAGCCGGCGTCGGGCTGGGCGGTGGCGGGGTCGGCGACGGCGTGGGGGTGGGCGTCGGAGACGGCGTTGGCGTCGGGGTGGGCGTGGGGGTCGGCGTACGCGTGGGGGTCGGGGTCGGCGTGGGGGTGGGCGTAGGTGTAGGCGTGGGGGTGGGCGTATGGGTCGGCGTACGCGTGGGGGTCGGGGTCGGCGTGGGGGTGGGCGTATGGGTCGGCGTAGGTGTAGGCGTGGGCGTCGGACTCGGGCAGGGGTGCGGGTGGTGATGGTGGTGACCCCAGTCGTGCCAGTCGTGCCAGCTGTGCCGCCCGTGCTCGCCGTGCCCGTCCGGCCCCTCGTGCTCGCCGTCCGGCCGCCCGGGCTCCGGCCGGAGTCCCACCGAGGACGAGGGAGCCGCCGGAAGGGGAGTGGCCCGGGGCGTGTGGCACGGGTGGTGGCCTGACGGGGGCCTGTGGCCGTGGTATCCGGTACCGGCGTTGGGGGCGACGCTGACGCCGACCTGGACGTCGACGCCCACCCCGACGCCCACGCTGCCGCCCGGCCCCACCGACACCGACACGTCGGTCTCGGTGCAGACGCAGGTGTCCACGGCCGGGCCGTGCGGATACCCTCCGGCGTGCTCGGCCCCGGACGCGGTCGCGCCAGTGGCCAGCGCGCACATCGCGACCACGCCGACCGCCGCGCCGATCAGCCGTACCCGCCGCCCGGAGACCGCCGACCCGCCGGCGTGCAGCGGTATCCGGCGTAACTGCCGACGCTGGGACATGGGCTCCACACACCTCTCGGGTCGCCGGGGGGAAGGACGGGACAAGACAGGCCCGGCCGGAAGCGGTCGACTCCCGGGCGAGAATCGATCGGACACGACCAAAAGTGGTCAAACGCGCGGAGGACGGCCCACCTCCGGGGTGAGCCGTCCGTCATCAGGTCAAACGATCTTCGTGCCGGCCGGTTACGGCCCGCACGCACTGTTCCGCACGAACGTGTTCCGCGCGCTCAGTGGCGGCGGTGCGCGATCTCGACGTTCTCCAGCACACCGACCGCGTCCGGCACCAGGATCGCGGCCGAGTAGTAGGCGCTGACCAGGTACGAGATGATCGCCTTCTCGTCGATCCCCATGAAGCGGACCGAGAGGGACGGCTGGTACTCGTCCGGGATGCCGGTCTGGTGCAGGCCGATCACGCCCTGGTTGTCCTCACCGGCACGGATCACGAGGATCGAGCTCGTGTTCTCCTTGGTGATCGGGATCTTGTTGCAGGGCAGGATCGGTACCCCGCGCCAGGCCGGCACCTGCTGCCCGCCGAGGTCGACGTGGGTGGGGTACAGGCCCCGCGCGTTGAACTCGCGGCCGATCGCGGCGATGGTCCGCGGGTGGGCCAGCAGGTAGTCGGGGTCGCGGCGGCGGCTGAGCAGCTCGTCCAGGTCGTCCGGGGTGGGCGGGCCGGAGTGGGTCTGGATCCGCTGGTCGAAGTCGGCGTTGTTGAGCAGGCCGAACTCCGGGTTGTTGACGAGCTCGTGCTCCTGGCGCTCGCGCAGGGCCTCGATGGTCAGCCGGAGCTGGTGCTCGATCTGGTTCATCGGCTGGTTGTACAGGTCCGCGACGCGGGTGTGGACCTTGAGGATGGTCTGCGCGACGCTCAGCTCGTACTCACGCGGATTGAGCTCGTAGTCCACGAAGGCGCCGGGGAGCTCGTACTCGCCGTGGTGACCGGCCGACATGGCGATCTCGGCCTCGCCGCGCTCGTTCTGGGCCTGCATCGGCAGGGCCAGGAAGGCCTGCAGGTGCTCCTGCAGGCTGGGCGCGTTGTCCCGGATGGCGGCGAAGTCCGCCCGGGTCAGGGTGAGGGCCACACCGGAGGTGACGGTCTTGGCGGTGCAGTCCCAGACGGCGTCCGGGTTCAACAGGGAGTCGTCACCGAAGCGGTCGCCGTCGGCGGCCACGCCGATCTCGGTCTCGTCGCCGTACTTGCCGGTGCCGAACAGGTTGATCCTGCCGTGCGCGATCAGGAAGATCCGGTCGGCGGCCTCGCCCTGGGTGGCGAGCACCTCACCGGGGCCGAAGTCCCGCTGCTGGCAGCGGTCGGCCAGGGCGGTGAGCACCTCCTCGTCCTCGAAGCCGCGCAGCAGGGCCAACTCACCCAGCTCCGCCGGGATCACCCGGACCTGGGAACCGGTCTTGATGAACTCCACCACGCCGTTGCCCACGGTGTAGGTGAGCCGGCGGTTCACCCGGTAGGCGCCACCGGCGGCCTGCACCCAGGGGAGCACCTTGAGCAGCCAGCGGGAGGTGATCTCCTGCATCTGCGGTGCGGACTTGGTCGTGGTGGCAAGGTTGCGTGCAGCGGCCGTCGCAAGGCTCTGCTGCTTGACCTGCTCTGTCTCCGGGCTCGTGTCCACGGGCATCGGCAGGGGTCTCCATTCCTGTGGTCGGGTCACGCGGCCAGGGCCGTACGAACGAACCGCCCTGGCGCATGCCGTGACGGATCCTCAGATCCGTATATCGGTGGGGGCGTTGGCGAAGTGTCGCGATGCGGCCGTCATCTCCCGGCGGCTCATCCGGAACCCTAGATCACCAGAACCCGACCAAGGCCGTACGGACGCCCAGTACCCCCCGATAGGGTGAATCTCGCGTGGTCCGCCCCCACCGCCCCGAAAACCGGAGGAACATCCGTTCGCACCTGCGATCCCCGTGCTGCCAATGGCTTTCCCACCCGTCCCCGACCCCTTCGGACGGCCCCGGCGGCCACCGGCCTGCGTCAACCCGGCACACCGGTCGGACGGTTCAGGCCACCTCAAGCCCGCGTCGCACCCGGTCGAGCCGCAGACAAGCCAAGTCGTACGACATCGGCAGGCCGGGGAGGCCGACCGGGCCGACCGGGCCGACCGGGCCGACCGGGCCATGGGGCATCGAGGCAGGCGTGCGCCCAGCCTGCCATCCGCTCGCGACACCGCGGACGGCCCGTCAGGTGCCGGAACGGGGGCGGCCGGCACCTGACGGGGGAACGGGGGATGCGCAGTGGGGGCGTGCGCCGGGGACGGTCGCGGGCCCACGCCGGGTCGGGATCGGTTCGAGACCGGGTCGCTCTCGGGTCAGGCGCAGGCGACCTGGGTGCCGGGGACACCGACGATGCCCGCGTTGTTGCTCAGCCCTGCGTTGTACTCGTAGTACAGGTAGGAGTAGAAGTCGATCCGGGTGGCGTCGCCGCAGGCCGAGTCCGGGGCGATGGCGTAGGTCACCGTGAAGGTGCTGCTGGCGCCGGGTCCGAGCGGCACGTTGTACCGGGCGATGCCGCCGTGGACGTTGTCACTGCAGCCGTTGGTCTGGGTGCCGCAGGCGGTCTCGGTGAACTTGAGGCCGGTCTGCAGGCTGGTTCCGTAGGTCTCCTGGACACTCTGGTAGACGAACTGGATCGGGGTGTCGTAAGGGTTGGTGAGCGTCAGCGTGAGCGTGAACTCGCCGCCCCGGACGGTCGTCTGCTTGTCGGAGACGGCCGTGAGGGGCAGCGGGGTGTCGGCCCGGGCGGGAGCGGCGGAGAGGAGCAGACCGACGACGAGGGCCGGGCACGCGACGAGCGCGGCGCGGATCGGATGTGTTCTGCGCATGACCAAGGAGCGTAAGCGGCGGCACCGCTTGGGCTGCTCTCCTCAGCCCGGTTCCGTACCGACGCAGGAGCGGTGCGCGGACGCCGTGGACCGGCAAGTCGCGTTCCGGCCCCACCGGGGCGCCCGGGAGCCTATCCTTCGCCGCTCCCCCGCCCTCGGTCTCCCCCTCGCACCCCGGCCCGAGGCCCCCGCCCTCAGCGCTCAGCCCTCAGCCCTCAGCCCTCAGGCAGACGGCGGCAGGATGTCGCAGAGCGCCTCGACCGCCGCCGTGTAGGCGTGGTCGGGCGGCGTGGCGTAGCCGACCACCAGCCCGTCGACGGCCGGCATGGCCTCGGGGGTGATCGCCGGGTGCCGGAAGTCGGCGAGGCCGTCGACGGCCAGGCCCCGGTAGGCAGCGGCCTTGAGTACCGAGCGCTCGGTGCCGGGCTCCAGTCGCAGCACCGCGTGCAGGCCGGCCGCGATGCCGGACACCTCGATGTGCGGGGCGTTCACCGCGAGTGCGGCCACCAGCTCGTCGCGGCGGTCCCGGTAGTGGCGGCGCATCCGGCGCACGTGCCGGTCGTAGCCGCCGGAGTCGATGAACTCGGCGAGGGTCAGCTGGTCCAACGCGCTGGCCCAGCCCTCGCGTTCGCCCTTGGCGGCGAGCACCCGGTCGACCAGGTGGTCCGGCAGCACCATCCAACCGAGGCGCAGCGCGGGGGTGAGGCTCTTGCTGGCGCTGCCGAGGTAGACCACCCGCTCCGGGTCGAGGCCCTGGACGGCGCCGACCGGCTGGCGGTCGTAGCGGAACTCGCCGTCGTAGTCGTCCTCCAGGACCAGTGCGCCGCGGCCGCGCGCCCAGTCGACCACGGCGGCGCGGCGGCCCGGGTTCAGCGGGCCGCCGGTGGGGAACTGGTGGGCGGGGGTGAGCAGGGCCGTACGGACGGTCCTGTGGTACGCCAACTCGTCGACGAGGGCGCCCTGTTCGTCGATCGGCAGCGGCACGGCGGTGACCCCGGCGGCGGCCAGCAGCCCGTGGTGGAAGCCCAGGCCGTACGCCTCGACGGCCAGCGGCCCGTTCTCGGCGGGCGGCAGGACGGGCCTTGCGCCGTCGAAGAGCAGCCGCAGCGCGTGGGCGAAGCCGGAGCAGACCACGATCCGGTCCGGGTCGGTGCGCACCCCCCGGGCGCGGGCCAGGTAGTCGGCGAGGACGGTGCGCAGCTCGCGCCGGCCCTGCGGATCGCCGGGGCCGAAGGCCTCGTTGGGCGCGGCGGTGAGGGCTCGGCGGGCGGCGGCCAGCCAGGCGGTGCGGGGGAAGGAGGCGCCGTCGGGCTGGCCCTGGCGCAGGTCGTGCCGGGGCCCGGGGCGGCGCGAGGGCCGGCGGGCCCGGGTGGGCGGGACGGGTTCGGCGCGTTCGGCGACGGTGGTGCCGGATCCCTGACGGGCGGTCAGCCAGCCCTCGGCGACGAGTTCGGCGTAGGCCTCGGCGGCGGTGTTGCGGGCCAGGCCGAGGTCGGCGGCGAGCGTCCGGTACGGCGGCAGGCGGGTGCCGGGCGTCAGTCGGCCGCTGCGGATCGCCTCGCGCAGGGCCGTCATCAGTGCGGCGCGGCGGCCGCCGGTGGCGGGGAGGTCGAGATGCAGGTCGTTGCCGGTCGGGTGGGCGGGCTCGGAAAGGTGCGTGCCCCGCGTGTCCGTCATGTTCACGCACCCTACCCGCCGCCCCGTCCCCGCCCGGCGGGCGGTCGGCCCGGGCGGCGGGCGCACCCGGGCCTGCGGACGGACGACAGTCACCGGCCGGCTCTTAGGGGACGACGGTCACCGGCCAGCGGCCCGCCTTCACCAGCCGGACCGCCACCGATCCGATCACCTTGTGCCCGGCCTGCTCGGAGACCCCGACCACCACGGCGTCCGCGCGCAGCTCGTCGGCCAGCTTGGCCAGCCCGCCGTACGGGTCGCCGCGCATGGTCAGGAAGCGCCAGTCCACCTTCCACACCTCGCGCACCCGGTCCTCGGCCTCGCGCAGGGCGGCCAGCAGTTCCTCGGCGATCTCCTGGGTGGTCTCCTCCACGGCGGCCCCGGCCAGGGCGGTCGCGGCGCCGAGGATCGGCTGGACGTAGGCCACCGCGAGGACGGCGCCCTGCCGGCGGGCCAGTCCGGCGGCGTAGGCGGTGGCGCGCCAGGAGGAGTCGGAGCCGTCCAGCCCCGCCAGGATCACCTTGGGCCCGTCGGTCCCGAGCTCGAAGCCCTGTGGTGCGACCGCGACCTCGTGCTCCTCGGCGCCGTCCGGCATCCCGACCGGCACCCCGGCGCCGGCCGCCCCTCCTGTAGTGGCGTCCGCTGCTCCCGCGTCCGCTGCTTCGCTCTCGTTGCTCATGGCCCAGAGGCTATTCCGGGCACCGTGAGTGAGCGCAGCGGACGCTCCGGGTGAGCCCTGTGGTGCGGGCCACCCGGAGCGGCGGCGGGCGCGGCGGATTCGGCACCGGCGGCGGGCGGGCCGTCACGCGCTGTCGACGATGTGCGCGGCCTCACAGGACTTTCGCTGTGGTGCGGGCCACTTCCCGGCGGTATTCGATCTTGGAAATGGGTGCAAAACAGGCGAAATAGGCACAATTACTTGATTCTTACGCCCGGTAACGGCCCCCTGACGTGCCTAAACCTTCAAATCCTTGAATCGGCCCCGGCCACCCCCGTAACTTCGAACCCGTTGCACCGAGCGATCCGCTCCGGACGGGCCTCACCGCCCCCGAGCAGGAACGGTGCCGAACCACGCGAGCGACGTGTCCCCGAAACCAACGGCCTTCCGAGGGCCTGGTTCCGCGTGCTCGCAACCCCCTCCGAAAGGAAATTCATGACCTTCCGTAACGAGACCGCCGCTGCCACCACCACTGCCACTCCGAAGCGCCGCAACCGCGTCCGGATGGCTCTGATGGCCGGGGCGCTCACCGCCCTGCCCGTGGCCGGCCTCGTCACGGCCACCGGTGCCTCCGCTGCGCCGGCCACCGTCTGGGACAAGGTCGCCTCCTGCGAGGCCACCGGCAACTGGGCCATCAACTCCGGCAACGGCTTCTACGGCGGCCTCCAGTTCACCTCCAGCACCTGGGCGGCCTTCGGCGGCACCTCCTTCGCCCCGCGCGCCGACCTGGCCACCAAGGACCAGCAGATCTCCGTCGGCGAGAAGGTCCTCGCGGCCCAGGGCCCGGGCGCCTGGCCGATCTGCTCCGTCAAGGCCGGTCTGAGCAAGTAAGACCCCCACGAAGCCGCCGCACCCCCTGCCGGGTGCGGCGGCTTCGTCATGCCATCAGCCCCGTCCGCGGTCGGTGATCTGCCAAGCCGACGATCCCGTCGGGCCGGCGATCTGCCTGGCCGGTGATCTTCCTGGCCGACGATCCCGTCAGGCGGACCGGGGCGGGAGCGGCAGCGGGACGGCGGGCAGGCCGTCGAGGCTGGTGCCGACGAGCGGCTTGCCCTCGCAGTAGGCGCCGAACCCCTCCTCGCCCTTGCGTTCGAAGTACTGGGCGTGCAGGTCGCGATCGGCGCGGTAGTCCATGAACGGCACCGCGTACCCGCAGGAGTCGCTGACCCGCTCGGCCCTGACCAGCACGATCGCCCGCAGGGCCGACCCGTCCGCAGCGGGGTCGAAGTGGCCGAGCAGCTCGGCGAAGCGCGGGTCGTCACGGAAGATCGCCTCGCCCCGACCGTGCACCCGCACCACGGTCGGCGGTCCCTCGAAGGAGCACCACATCAGGGTGATCCGGCCGTTCTCCCGCAGATGGGCGACGGTCTCGGCCTGCGAACCGCCGAAGTCCAGGTAGGCGAGGGTGAGTTCGTCGATCACCGCAAGCGTTCCCGAGCGACCCTTGGGCGAGAGGTTGACGTGCCCGTCGGCGGCCAGCGGGGCCGTGGCGACGAAGTAGACCGGCTGGCTCTCGATGAACCGGCGCAGCCGACCTTCGATGCGTTCGTACTGCTTTCCCATGGGCGCGAGTATGCCCGCATCTCGACTGGCAAGAAAGGAAGATCCACTCCCCGAGACGCCCCGGAGCTGTCGACGGTGCGCCTAGGATAGCTCGTACACATGTCACCCGCCCGGCCGAGCACGGGAGTTGAGATGGCCCGGAGCACCCTCCCGACAACCCCTCCGGAGACGGTCCTCGGCACGCCCGCCGAGCCCCTGCGCCGGTACGTCCTCGGCTACCGCGGCTACCGGCTGGACCTGCGGCAGCCGCGCCGCCGGCTGGAGGTGCCGACGGACGTCGTCACGGTCGCACTCGCCTTCGAGGGCACCATGCGCCTCGTCGACGCCGTCTCCCCCGCGCCCGCCACCTCCTTCGGATCGGTCGCGGCCGGACTGCGCCGCACCGCGACGATCGCCGAACACACGGGCGTCCTGCACGGGTTGGCCGTCTCGCTCACCCCGCAGGGCGCGTTCCGGGCGTTCGGTCCGCTGGCCGGCGACCTCGGCGGGCAGTGGGCCGAGGCGGGCGATGTCCTGGGCCCGCGGCTGCGGGCGCTCACCGATCGGCTCGCCCACACCCCGAGCTGGCCGGCCCGGTTCGCCATGCTCGACGGGTACTTCGCCGCACTGTTCGCGTACGGCCCGGACTGGGAACCGTCCGTCCGCTGGGCCTGGCACCAACTGCGGCGCTCGCACGGGCAGGTGCCGATCCACACCCTGGTCGAGGGCACCGGCTGGAGCCGCCGCCGGCTGGAACTACGCTTCCGCGAGCACCTCGGCGTGGCCCCCAAGCAGGCCGCCGGGATCCTCCGCCTCCAGCGCACCCTCGGTGCCCTGGCCGCCCGGGAGGGCCGCTCCACCGGCGCCGACCTCGCCGCGCTCTGCGGCTACTACGACCAGTCCCACCTCGACCGCAGCTTCCGCGGCATGGTCGGCTGCTCACCGCGCGAGTTCCTGGCCTCGCGGAGCGGCGCCGCCACCCTGCCGGAGCCCACCGACCGGGTGGCGGGACGGGTGACCAGCGCCGTCCTCGACGTCGGCGCCGCGTAGGGCCGACGCCGCGTAGGCGGACTCAGCGTAGAGCGGACGCCGCGTACGCGGACTCGCTTTCGGACCGCGTGCGCATTCGTACAAGACGCACGGCGGCCCCGACCGGCACCTTCGAATGGCCCGGCCGGTACAGGGGACCGGCCGGTCACGGCGCGCGGACGGGGCCGGGGCTCAGGTCGGAAATCGGCCGAGCCCGGTCACCGCGTCATGTCCTGACGTCAGGACGCTGCGTCAGGTCACCACGTGAGGTCACTGCTTCATGTAGACGCCGTCCATGAATTCGATGATCTGCTGGTCCGTCAGCCGCTGGCCGTTGCGGTGGCCCATCGCCAGGTCGGCCTCGCTGATCATGCCCACCAGCCGCTCGCCGTCGATCACGGGGATGCGCCGGATCTGGTGCTGCTCCATCTTGCGCAGCACCGCGTCCATGCTGTCGTCGGCGCGCACGCAGTGCAGGTGGCCGGACAGGTCCATGGCCGTCATCGTGGCCGGGTCCTTGCCCTCGGCGATACAGCGCAGCACGATGTCGCGGTCGGTGATGATGCCCTTGAGCTTCTGGTCGTCGCCGCAGATCGGCAACGCACCCACGTTCTTGTCGCGCATCATTCTCGCGGCCTCGGCCAGCGTCTGGTGGGCGCCGATGCACTGGGCGCCGGTGTGCATGATGTCTCGGGCAGTGGTCACGGGGACTCCTTCGTCGGTGATTCCCCCCGCTTCCCCCCGGGTGGCGCTCCCCCGCGCGCTCGGCTCGGGCGCGAACGGGGTGACCGCGCCCTCACCATAAGCAACACCGCGCGGGTCCGCGACCGCGCCAGGGGACCGCTTCCACCTGCGGGAGCGGTTCCGGCGCAAGACCGGGCTCACCCGGAGGCGGCGACGTTTCGAGACGTCCAAGGCGGGGCGGGCGGGGCGGCCGCAGAGTGGAGGCGTAGCGGAATCCCGCACCTTCCCTGACCGGTCCCGAGGAGAGAGCCATGGACGCCACCGAGACCCCCGCCCCGCAGGTCTGGCCCAGCCTGCGGGCCACCGACGCCCGGGCGCTGATCCGCTTCCTGGCCGAGGCCTTCGGCTTCCAGGAGGTCGTCGCCTACGGTGAGGGCGATTTCGTCGCCCACGCCGAACTGGCCTGGCCCGAGGGCGGCGGCGTGATGCTCGGCTCGGACCGTGAGACGCCCGACGGCGCCTCGCCCTGGCCCGGCAAGCCCGGCAGCTTCACCGCGTACGTGGTCACCGCCGATCCGGACGCCGTGCACGCCCGCGCGGTGGCCGCCGGCGCCCGGATCACCACCGCGCCGTACGACACGGACTACGGCTCGCGCGACTTCGCCGCCGCCGACCCGGAGGGCAACCGCTGGTACTTCGGCACCTATCCGGGCGCGCCCCGTCCGGCCGTGGGGTGACGCGGTGCCCACGCCGGTGGACCGGCTGCGGGCGCTCTGCCTGGCGCTGCCGGAGGTCGAGGAGCGGGTCAGCCACGGGGAGCCGACCTGGTTCGCGGGCTCCGGCCGCCGGGCCCGGGTGTTCGTGATGCTCTCCGACCACCACCACGACGACCGCCTCGGTTTCTGGTGCGCGGCGCCCGGCGGCGCGCAGGAACGCATGACCGGCGAGGACCCCGACCGCTACTTCCGGCCGCCGTACGTGGGTCACCGGGGCTGGCTGGGCGTGTACCTCGACGGGCCGGCGCCGGACTGGGCCCGGATCGAGGACCTGGTCGCGGACGCCCACGCGCTGGTCGGCCCGGGGCGGTAGCCCCCACCCGCGCGCCCGGGGCCCGCGCACCGCACGGGCCCCGGGCGGGCGCCGCCGAAGCGGGGCAGACTGGCTGCGGGGGCCACCCAACCGGAGGCTTCGGAGCCGCACCGTGCCGCAGATGACGGTGGACGGGCGCACTCTCGCCCTCTCCCACCTCGACAAGGTGTACTACCCGCGCACCGGCACCCTCAAGGGCGAGGTGCTGCGCTACTACGCCGCCGTCCACACCGCCCTGCTCCCCCACCTGCGGGATCGGCCCGTGTCCTTCCTGCGCTGCCCGGACGGCGTCGAGGCGGAGGTCTTCGTCGCCAAGAACCCGCCCCCGGGCACCCCGGACTGGGTGCGCACCGTCGAGGTCCCGAGCAACACCGGCGAGCTGTGGCAGGTGGTGCTGGAGGACGGCGCGGCGCTGTTGTCCGTCGCCAACCTGGGCTGCCTGGAGCTGCACGTCCCGCAGTGGCACGCGGCCGCGCCCGCGCTCGCCGACCGGCTCGTCCTGGACCTCGACCCCGGCGAGGGCGCGGACGTCCTCACCTGCCGGGCGGTCGCGCTGCTGCTGCGCGAACGGCTGGCGGCGGACGACCTCACCGCCTGGGTGAAGACCTCCGGCTCCAAGGGCCTGCACCTGCTGGTCCCGATCGAGCCCACGCCCAGCACCCGGGTCTCCGCCTACGCGAAGGAGCTGGCCGCAGCTCTGGAGGCCGAGCACCCGGAGCTGGCGGTGCACACCATGGCGAAGGCCCGGCGCCGGGGGCGGGTACTGGTCGACTGGTCGCAGAACAACGCCAAGAAGACCACTGCGGCGCCGTACACCCTGCGGGCCCGGCCGCTGCCGACGGTCTCCACCCCGCTGTCCTGGGCCGAGTTGGAGCGGGCGGGCGGCGAGCAGGACCTGACGTTCACGCTCGCCGAGGTCCCCGACCGGCTGGCCGCCCACGGCGACCTATTCGCCCCGCTGCTGGACCCGGACCGGGCCCGCCCGCTGCCGTCCGCTCCCTCGACGGCGGCGCCGCAGCAGCCGCAGGCCCGGGAGTCGTCGCGCCGGCAGGCACGGCAGGTCCTGCAGCCGCCCGTCGAGGTGATGCGCCCCGCCGCCGTCACCGCCGTACCGCCCGCCGACGGGCTGGGCGGCGGTGGCGTGCAGTACGAACTGAAACTGGACGGCTTCCGCTGCATCGCCTTCGCCCGCGGCGATCGGCCGCCGGTCCTGCAGTCCCGCACCGGCCGCGACCTCGCCCCCGAGTTCCCGCCGATCGCCGCCGCCGTCGCCCGGCTGCCCGAGGGGCTGGTCCTGGACGCCGAACTGGTCGCCTGGCGCGGCGGCCGGTTCGCCTTCGGCGAGCTGCTGCGCACCCGCCAGGCCCGCGCCGCCGCCCCGGACGTCGCGCTCGGCCTGATCGCCTTCGACCTGCTGGCCCTGCCCGGCCGCGACGTCCGCCGGCTCCCGCTCACCGACCGCCGCCGCCTGCTGCTCGCCGCCCTGGCCGACGTCCCGCCGCCGATCCAGCCGGTGATGGCGACCACCGACCGGACGGAGGCGCTGGAGTGGATGGAACAGCTCGCCGACACCGGGGTGGAGGGCCTGGTCTGCAAGGCCGCCGGCGCCCCCTACCGACCGCGCGGCGCCGGGCACGCCTGGGTCAAGTACCGCCGCAGCGACACCCTCGACGCGACCGTCCGCGCCGTCACCGGCCCGGCCGCCCGCCCGCACGCGCTGATCCTCCGGCTCGACGACGGCCGCGTCTTCCTGACGACGCCCCGGCTCACCCCCGTCCAGTCCCGCGAGGTCGCCGACGTCGCCCGCCCCCTCCTCGGCCCGGCCACCACCGACCCCGACCACGGCCCGGTCCACCCCCTGACCGGCCCGCTGCACGCCGAAATCACCCTCACCGGCCGCCCGCCCACCGCCACCTTCGTCCGCCTCCGGGGCGACTGACGCCACCCCCGTGCCGACGGTGGCCTCCCGTACGATCCGCACGCGCTACGTGCGCCGCTTCGCCGTCGCGTGGGCGAACTCCGTCACGAACGCGTCCTCGAACTGCGGCAGGTCGCCCGGTTTGCGGCTGGTGACGAGCGGGCCGGGGCCGTCGTGGCAGACGTGGACCGGTTCGTCGACCCAGTGGGCGCCCGCGTTGACCAGGTCGGTGCGCAGGCTGGGCCAGGAGGTCAGGGTGCGGCCGCGGACGGCGTCGGCCTCGATGAGGGTCCAGGCCGCGTGGCAGATCGCCGCGACCGGGCGGCCGGCGGCGCAGAGGGCGTGCACGAAGGCGACCGCCGGGCGGTCGAGCCGCAGGTGGTCGGGGTTGGCGACGCCGCCGGGCAGGATCAGGCCGTCGTAGCCGGCCGGGTCCGCCTCGGCGACCAGGGCGTCCACGGCGAAGGTGTCGCCCGGGGCGCGGTGCCGCACGGCCTGGATCCGCCCCTCGGCGGTGGACAGCAGGCGCGGGATGCCGCCGGACTCGGCGAC
Source organism: Kitasatospora sp. NPDC051164 (assembly GCF_044455625.1). Classification (NCBI taxonomy): domain Bacteria; kingdom Bacillati; phylum Actinomycetota; class Actinomycetes; order Kitasatosporales; family Streptomycetaceae; genus Kitasatospora; species Kitasatospora sp. NPDC051164. The sequence goes on from NZ_JBITFB010000005.1 coordinate 107,625, forward strand.
CGCCTGCCAGGGGGAGGTCAGTTCGGCCTGCTCGACACCGTACGGCGCGACCAGGAAGGCGATCGTCCGGCCGGTGAGCGTGGTGGACGGCCAGCCCATGGGATCGGCCGCTCAGCGCGGGTGGGGGGCGGTCAGGTCGACCGCGGCGGGCGGGGCGGAACTGAGCCTGGCGCGCGGGCAGTCGAGGTGGACGGCGCGTTCGAGGTGGTCGACCCGGGCGGCCAGGCCGACCGGGACGAGCACGCGGGTGCCCGGCACCCACGGCGCGGCGTCGACCAGCAGGTGGTCCCCGGTGTCCTGCTCGACCCGCCCGACCGGGCCGTCGGTGGCCTGCACCTCGTACCCGACCAGGCCGAGGTCGGCGGCGGGATGGGAGCCCGGACGGTGCTCCCACAGGACGGTACTCATGCGCCCACCTCACTCCGCTCACTCATCGCGGCTCACCCATCGGGGCTCACCCATCGCGACTCGCTCATCGCGTCACGCCTCCGGCCGGTCCCAGGGCCGCCGTTCGCGGCGTTCGCGGGGCTCCTCCGGCGCGGCCGTCTCGGCCCGGCCCGCCCGGGAGGCGCTGCGCCGGCGCAGCAGCTCCGAGGTGGCGACCGCGGCCGCCACGGTTGCCGCCCAGACCACCCCGAGCGCGGCCAGCACCGCCGTGGTCGGGGTCCGTACGCCCACGCTGAGGCAGATCGCCGTCATCACCAGAGCGGTCAGCACCACCCCCGCCGTCACCCGGTGCCCGACGGCGCGGAGCACGCGCCGGACCCGGCTGGGCCGCTTGGCGCCCATCGTGCTCAGCTTCCGGTCGAGCCGTGTGTCCTGGCGCAGATCGGACTCGATCTCCTCGAGGAGCCGCCGCTCCCAACCGCTCAAAGCGGGTCCGTCCATCTCGGTCACCTCCGACACTTCCGGTGACGTGCTCGCACCCGGGCGATTTCCCGGTGCGGGCCGGCGCTAACCGTTCCGGGCACCGCCTGTTCCGGCACCCACGGGGCCGAAGGCCCGGGGACGGGCGAGCAGGCTGTCGTCCAGGACGCGCAGCAGGGCGGCGGCATCGCGGTGGACCTCGGCCGCACCCGCCGCCCGCAGCTCCGGACCGGCGTCCCCGCCGGCCTCCAGGGCGACGCACGGCACCCCGACCCGCCGCGCCGCCCGAACCTCGCGCACGCTCCCGGCGACGGCCACGGCGTGCGAGGGGCCGCCGTCCACCAGCTCCAGTGCCGCCCGCAACGGATCGACCCCGGGGGCGGCCACGGTCAGGGCCGGGGCCCCGACGGGCCCGGGCCCGGTCAGCACGACCGTCCAGCCCCGGGCGGCGCACTCGCGCAGCAGCTCGGCACCACCGGGCAGCGCGGGCCGCCAGTCGGTACCGAAGAGAGCCGCCGAGATCACCGTCATGGCCACCGCTTCCGTTTGCAGGCCACGCACCGTACGCGCCCTTCCAGGTTAGGCCGCTCACCCGTCCGGCGCGCTGCCTGCCGGGCGGGAACTTCCCGGCGGCAACCACGAGGGCTCAGCTCGTCGCGGCCACGCCCGCCAGGAAGTCGGTGACGAGCCGGGCGAGTTCGGCGGGGCGCTCCTCGGGGACGAGGTGGCCGCAGCCCGACAGGATGACCCCCTGCGCGTCCGGGGCGAGGCGGCGGACGAAGTCGATCATGTGCTGTCCCAGGGAGCGCTCCCCGGCGACGGCCAGCACGGGGATGTCGAGCGGCACCCGGGCGGCGTCGCGGACCTGTTCGGCACTGACCCAGGTGTTGACGTAGTACTCGCAGCTGGAACGCACCGCGTCGTCGTCGCCGTACGCCTTCAGGTAGACCGCGATGTCGTCCTCGGTGAGCGAGCCGGGGGTCGTCCGGGCCATCTGGGTGAGGATCCAGGTGAAGAAGGTGGTCTGCGCACCGCCGCCGATGAGCTGCTGCGGGAGCCCGGGCGTCGCGAGGAACGGGAAGAACCACAGCGGGTTCCAGGACTGGGAGAAGTTCAGCAGCTCCTCGCCGCCGGCGCCGGGGATGCTCGCCTCCAGCGCGGTGAACGAGCGCACCCGGTCGCGGTCGGTGGCCGCCAGGTGGTAGCCGATCGGGGTGCCCCAGTCGTGTCCGACGACGTGCGCACTGCCGACGCCGAGGCGGTCGAGCAGGCAGCGGACGTCGGCGGCCGCGGTGGCCACGTCGTAGCCGTCGGCGGGGCGCTCGGTCTCGCCCCACCCGCGCAGGTCCGGGGCGATCACCAGGTGCCGCTCCGCCAGCACCGGGATCAGGTGGCGCCACTCGTACCAGGTCTGGGGCCAGCCGTGGAGCAGGACCACCGGGTCCCCGGCGCCGGCGGAGACCCAGTGCATCCGTATCCCGTTGACCTCGCCGTGGTGGTGCTGAAGTGCCATCGACCGTTCCTCACGTTCCGTCAGAAGCCATAGGAGCGCCAGTGATCATAGGCTCTTCCGCCGCTCCCGGTCAGCCGAGATCCGGGTCCGGGTCCGTCGCCAGCCGGGCGTGCAGGTGTTCGTCCTGGTAGTCGCGCCCGTCGAAGCGCCACGAGGCGCGCAGGGTGCCCTCGTACGGGAAGCCGGCGCGCTCCGCGACCCGGCAGGAGCGGTCGTTGCCGACGGCGTGGAACAGCTCGATGCGCCGGGCGTCGGCGGCCTCGACGGCCCAGCGGGTGACGGCGGTGGTGGCGCGGGTGGCCAGGCCGCGGCCCCGGGCGGCGGCAAGCAGCCAGTAGCCGACCATGGCGACGCCGTCGGCCTGGTTGGTCCACCGCAGGAAGGCGTTGCCGAGGAGGGTGCCGTGGGCGGCGTCGGTGACGGCGAAGGCGGCCATGGTGCCGTCCGCCCAGTGGGTGTCGCAGCGGTCGAGGTAGGCCTCGGCGGCGGCGGGATCGGTGACGCCCAACGGGTTCCAGCGGGCGATGTCCGGGTCCGTCGACGCGGCGACGAGTGCGGGGACGACGCCGCCGGACAGGTCGAGGGCGCTTCCCCAGGGGCGCAGCAGGGCGTCGCCGACGTCGAGGACGGCGGGCCGGAAGACGCGCCGGTCGGCGGGGGTTTGGGCCGTGGGGGCGCCGGTGGGGGTGTCGCTGGTGGTCATCCGGCCTTCCTACCCCCGGTCCGCCGCGCCTGCCAGCGAATAATCCGGTGGCGGTGGTGGTGGCGTCCGCTGGCGGTGGCGGCGGCGTCCGGTGACCAGAGGGGCTGGTCACCGGGCGCGGCCGTCCGTGAAGCCGGGGTCAGATTCGGGCGAGGTACCCGTTGTCGACCAGCCACATCACGTTCAGCTTGGTCGGGCCACCGGGCACCAGGGCCGCGTCGAGCTGGTACTGCAGGCCCCAGCCGGGCTGGTTGAACCACGGCGCGATCGGGCCGGCGTGCACCTTGAACGGCTTGACGACCTTGTAGTCGTGGTAGTTGCAGGCGGCCGGCGGGTTGCCGTCCAGGCTCTGCGGCGGGATCGCGCGGTCGGCGTAGGGCAGGCCCTCGGGGGCGAGGAAGGCGCCGTACTCGCTGCCGTAGCGGTCGATGTTCTGGTTGGGGTAGAGCGTGAGGTCGAACTCGACCGGGCTGCCGTCGGGCAGGGTCACGTAGCCGTCGGCGGGCGGGTAGATCCAGCCGCCCTTGCCGCCGTTGGCGGCCGGGTCGTAGTACTTCGCGAGGAAGGCCTGGTCGCTCGCGCCGCCGGTGCGCTGGTAGCCGACGAGCTGGCGGCCGACCGGGCCGGCGGTCGGGAGGTCCTGCGGGCCGAGGCGCGCGTCGTCGTGGAAGAAGGCGGCCGAGCACTGGTCGGACGGGGTGGCCGCCCGCCCGGTGGCGGCGGCCGTGTCTGCGGTGGCCGTGGCGGCGGCGGCCGGGATGCTCGGGGCGAGCACGGCGGCGGCTGCGGCAAGGGGCGTGACGAGCAGGCGAAGGCGAAGGCGCACGGTGTCTCCGTCATGGGGGTCAATGGGTCATGCGGAGAGGCGCTTCAGTCACCCTCCGTGTCCGGACGGGTACCAGGCAAGCGGATCTGCTGATCATTCGTCAACACGACTTGGCGGAAACCGTGCTGGATTCCCCGGTTTCGTCCAAGCCGGGACACGGGACCGCTCACTCGAAAGAATGAGCGGTCCGGCTCGGTTCCGCTCACCGCCCCGGCGCGACCCGCCCGATCAGGTGGAGCAGCCGGTCGAGGGAGTCCTTGGAGTTGGGCTCGGTCAGGTTGACCATGAGCCGGAACGCCACCTTCAGCAGCGCCGGGTGGCCGAGTCCGGTGGCCCCGGCGGCACCGAGCAGCTTGGGACGGCCGAGCAGGTCGGCGGCCAGCCGGCCGAGCGCGAAGTAGCCGGCGTAGGCGGAGCGCAGCGCCTGCGGGTAGGCGCGCAGGGCGAGTTCGCGGCCGCGGTCGGTGCGGCGGGCGAGGGCCTGGACGATGGTCTCGGCGGCGTAGCGGCCGGATTCCATCGCGTAGGCGATGCCCTCGCCGGTGCCCGGGCTGACCGTGCCGCCGGCGTCGCCGATGAGCAACAGGCCGTCCGCGTAGTGCGGTTGGCGGTTGAGGCCCATCGGGAGAGCGGCACCGCGGATCGGCTCGGTGACGCCGTCGGGGGTGTAGCCGTACCCGGGCGGCAGGTCCTCGCACCAGCGGCGCAGCAGTTCCCGCCAGTCCACGTCGGTCTTGGCGGTGTTGAGGACGCCGAGGCCGACGTTGGCGGTGCCGTCGCCCATGCCGAACACCCAGGCGTAGCCGGGCAGCAGGCGTCGGGCCGGGTCGTTGGGGTCGCGCAGGTCGAGCCAGGCCTCCAGGTAGCGGTCCTCGTGGCGCGGGGTGGTGAAGTACGTCCGGTAGGCGACGCCCATCGCGCGGTCGGTGCGACGGTAGCGCTTCATGGCGACGGACAGCCGCGTGGAGTTGCCGTCGGCGGCGACCACGATCGGGGCCCGGTAGGCGACGGGCCGGCGGTCCTCGCCCAGCTTGGCGGTGACGCCGGTGATCCGGCCGGTCCGCTCGTCCACCACGGGGCCCGCGACATTGGCGCGTTCGATCAACCGGGCGCCGCAGGAGGCGGCCTTCTGTGCGAGCAGGTGGTCGAAGTCGGCGCGGCGGCGGACCAGGCCGAACCCGGGGAAGGCGGAGAGCTCGGGCCAGTCGAACTCGATCGAGCGCCGGCCGGAGATCAGCCGCAGGCCCCGGTTGTGCAGCCAGCCGGCTTCCTCGGAGACGTCGATGCCGAGGTCGGTCAGCTGCTTGACGACGCGCGGGGTGAGGCCGTCGCCGCAGACCTTCTCGCGCGGGAAGGCGGACTTCTCCAGCAGCAGGACGTCCAGGCCGGTCCGGGCGAGGTGGGCGGCGGCGGTGGAGCCGGCCGGGCCGGCACCGACCACGATGACGTCGGCACTCTCCTCGGCGGTCTGCTCTGGGCCGGGCATCGCACTCTCCCACGGGTCGGATCGGCTGCACGCGCAACGGAATCAGCGGACTGGGCGGTTCCAGACGGACGATAGAGAAACCTGGAGCCCGCACGCCGCCCCGACACGCAGGCCGGGCCCGAGGACCGGTCAATACCGGCCACCTCGGCATCGCAGGTTCACCCGCCGGGTCGGGGAGCGGAGTTGACCGCCACCGATCGCCGCCGACCACCTGCACCGGCCTGAGCGCACACGAAATCACGACAACCGGGTGATCGGATCGTTGTAACGAACTAGTCGGACTAACCGTCCACAGCGATGCATTTCGGCCAAACCTCCCTTGCGTCACGTTTCTCTCTGCGGGAACTTTTGTGCCCCTCCCGTCGTACGGCACCGGCTCCCGCCGAACGGCCGACCAGAGGCTCCCTCCCACCGCGCAGGCTCGTCCGGCCTGCCGAACCCGATGGAACTAGCCATGCGCATCCGCTCCACCGCCGCACGCTCCCTGGTGGCCGTCCCGACCGCCGCCGCCCTGATGCTGCTCGCCCCCGCCGCCGCGCACGCCACCGCCGGCGGCAAGGGCGGCGCCCCCGGCAACAACGGCACCGTCAAGATCCACGACGCCGCCACCGGCCAGGAGGACGTCCGCAACGAGCCCAAGGTCTGCAGCTTCTACCTGGACTCATTCGGCTTCGACGCCAACCAGGACGTGATCTGGGCGATCACCACCGTCGGCGGCGGCCCCACGGAGAAGCTCGTCGCGTACGGCGACCTCCCGGTCGACGGCCACGGCCACGTCCGCACCGAGGACATCCACCTGCCGGACGGCCACTACAAGCTGTACTGGCAGTCCGTCGAGCTGGTCAACGGCGAGCTGCCGCAGGGCACGAAGCTCAACAACCCCAAGCACAAGGTCTTCAAGGTCGACTGCGGCGGCCAGACCCCGGCCCCGACCGGCAAGCCCTCGCCGACCGTGACGCCGACCCCCACCAAGACCCCGTCCACCGGCCCGACCAGCGTGCCGACCACGCCGTCGCACAGCCCGTCGGCTCCGGCCTCGCCGACCGCGAGCGCCACCCCGAAGCCGTCCGGGACCCCGACCACCCCGGCGCCCACCACGCCTGCGCCCACCGCCCCGGCGACCGGCGCGCCCACCGACGAGCCGACCGGCGCCCCCACCGACATCCCGAGCCCGGGCCCGTCGAACCCGCCGACCGCCACCGTGCCGGTGCACACCCCCACCACCGACACCCCGGTCAACCCGGACGAGCCGCTGACCCTGCCCACCAAGGTCAGCGTCCCCACCCCGATCCCGGGTGCCCCCTCGGACGGCAAGAAGCTGGCCAGCACCGGTAGCGACGGCACCCTGCTGTACGCGGGCGCCGGCACCGTCCTGCTGCTCGCGGGCGCGGGCACGGTGGTCTACACGCGCCGCCGCCGCACCTCCTCCTGAGGCACCGGACTGCCGAGGCACCGGGCCCGCCCGAGGCGCTGACCGCGCCTCGGGCACCCGCCTCGGGCACCCGCCGCGTCTGAGCCGCGGCATCACGGAGCCCCTGGCCCCGCGGGCAGTCGCGGGTCCGGGGGCTCCGTGTCGTACGACGGCACCCGTGTCCCCGGGGGGGCACGGCCGACGGTGCCGTCGCCGACGAGGGCCCCCGGCCACGGGGGTGAAACCGGCGGCCCTCATCCCGGTCTACGGGCGGCCCGCCGTCCCGGGTTCACCACCGGCACCACGAACCTCACCAGAGCTGCCTGACCCACCCGACCCGTCTGACCCGTCTGACCCGCCAGGCCCCGACCCCCGGAACGCCGGAAGCCCCTGGCCGCACGGGGGAACGGGCCAGGGACTTCCACCTGGGACTACGGCTGACCCACCCTCACGGGTTCACCGCCGGCACCACGTACCGCTGGGTGGTGGAGAACTGCGGGCCCGGCGAGCTGGTGGTGAAGGTCGGCAGTACCAGGCTGAGGGTCGCGAGGGTGGCGATGCAGGCGAGCGCGGCGCCGGTGCCCTCGGCGTTGAAGACGGCGGTGCGGTACTTGACCGCGGTGACCAGGATGGACAGGCCGAGGATGCCGTTGCAGGTGATCATCACGGCGGCGAACACGGTGTCCCGGGCCAGGGTGGAGGACTTGTCCCCGCCGTCGGCCATCAGCGTCACGATCAGCGCGACCTCGATCACGGTGACCGCCACCGCGAGCACCAGGGATCCGAACGGCTCCCCCGACCAGTGCGCGATGACCTCGGCGTGGTGCACGGCGGACAGTACGGCGGCCACCAGGAAGCACGCGACCACGCCCACCACCCAGCCGGGCAGGTCCTTGTGCCAGGTCAGGACGAGCACGACGAACGACACCACCGGAACGACGACGGTCCATTGCGCGGCGCCCGCGCGGAGCTTCGTGATCATGCCGCCGAGGATCCCAGACCTGGCGCCCGTCACCCGAGTGCCCGCGCCGGGATACGTGGGGGTGGGGGTATGGCACAACTGATCCCGGTTTGCGCGTTCACCCGCCGTAGTCGGCAAGGTACTGAAGCACCTTGTCGACATGGGCCCGCACCCGGTCCGGGACGCCCCCGGTCGCCTCCACGGTCTTGTCGCTGGTCCGGTAGGCGGCCGTGACCAGGGCCGGCAGGTCGCGGGTGAAGCCGCCGCGCTTGAGCTGCTGGTCGAGCCAGCAGACGTAGTTGCCCATCGCGGCGATCGCGTCGCCCGGGTCGAAGTACGACTTCGGGCCGGGGTGGGTGGCCGCCTTGGCCCAGGCCTCGAAGACGCCGGGCGTCCACATGGCGATGCCGTACTCGCCGGTCTCCGGGCGGGCGGCGTTCGGGTCGAAGCCGCTCTCGGCCTTCAGCATCGCGGCCAGCAGCACCGGGGTGACCTCCGGCTCAGGGCAGCGCCGGGCCGCGTTCAGGATCATGTCCCGGTAGGCGACCGGGACGTCCGAGCCCGCCGGGATCGCGCCGGGCAGCGGGGGCGGGGCCGACAGCGGGGGCGGAGCGGGCAGCCGGGCGCGGTGGGCGCCCGGCCCGGCGGGCTCAGGACCACCGGTCAGCGCGAGGGCGGCGAGCGCGCAGGCCAGCAGGCCCGCCCCGGCCCGTACGGCGGCGCGGCGGTGCCGGGCCGGCGGGGCGGTGGCCCGGGCGACCAGCGCGGCGAGGTCGGCGCGGGCCCGTTCCTCCTGCCCGGGGGCGAGGCAGGCGGTGACCACGGGACGCCATCGCGCGGGCAGTGCCGCGTCCAGCCGGAGCGGCGCCGCGCCGCGCGCGTACGCCTGGGCGGCCAGCGAACGGGCCCGGGCGGTGGCGCCGAGGAAGGGGTGCGGACCGCCGGTGAGCAGTTGGTGGGCGATCACCCCGTAGGCCCAGACGTCGGCGCTGGGGCGCACCGCGACACCGCGCGCGCCGGTGCGCTGGGACCACCACTCGGGCGGGACGTGGTCGGGCGAGCCGAGCGGCGGGGCGTAGGCGTGGGTGCCCTCCAGCTCCGCGGTGAGGCCGAAGTCGGCGATCTTGGCGGTGCCGTCGGGCATCAGGAGGATATTGGCCGGTTTCAGGTCCCCGTGCACCCAGCCGACCCGGTGCATGTGGGTCAGCCCGGCGCAGACCTCGGCGAGGATCCGCTCGGCACCGGGCACCGCGCCGCCGGGACGGGCGACGGCCAGCAGGTCCTGCAGACTGCGGGCGGCGCGCTCCATCACCAGGGCGACGGCACCGTCCAGGCCCGGGTGGTCCGGGTCCTCGACGGTGACCACGGCGAAGGTGCGGATCAGGTGCGGGTGGTCGGCGCGGCGGCTGAAGCGCTGCTCGCTGCGGGCCATCCGGGCCACGGTCCGCCGCTGGCCGGGGCTGAACCGGGCGGCGCCGAGGAGCTTGACGGCGACCGGGGTGCCGTCCGGGCCCTCGGCGGCGTGGACGCTGCCCCAGGCGCCCGCGCCGAGGAAGGCGCCGAGGCGGTAGCCGGCGATCGGGTAGCCGTCCGGGACCTCGAAGGGCGGGCCGTCCGGCGACGGGTCTTGCGGCGACCGGCCTTCCGGCGAAGGGTCGTCCGGTCGGTGGTGGCCGGGGGGCAGTCCCTTCGGCGGCTCCGGATCGGGCCCGGCGTCGGGCCCGGCGTCGGGCGTCACGGCCGGGCGGCCGCGCGCCGGGGCGGGAGCAGGGCCAGGTGCTCCTCCCGGACGAGGTCGAACTTCAGTGCCAGGGCTGCGAGTTCCTCGCGCTTGCCGCCGCCCGGGCCCTCCTCGTACGGCTCGCGCAGCCGCAGCTTGGTCTCCACCAGGTAGTCGATGTGGTAGTTCACCGCCGAGCGGGTCAGCCCGTGGCAGGAGGGCAGGGCGCGCAGCCGGGCCAGCACCTCGGTCACCCCGGGGACGGCGGCGGAGGAGGGCGAGCGCAGCCGGGGCTCGCAGAGCGCGAGCAGCACGAGGAAGTACTTGGCGGTCGGGTCCAGGGCGAAGGGGCTGACGGTGTGTTCGCCGTCGGCGCCGCCGGGACGGCCGTCCAGGTAGGCGTGCTGCGGGGCGAAGACCTTGAAGGAGGCGGGTTCGCCGAGCGCGGGCAGCAGCACGCGGGAGAGCTCGAAGGGCACGGGCGCGCCGAGCCGGCCGGGGGCGACCTTGATGTGCTCCCCCGCGCCCTCCAGGTTCTCCACGACGTAGGTCGCGGAGGCGCTGAAGTTGGACAGCCGCCAGTAGTCCTCGGCCGCGACCACCTCGCCCGCGCGGCGGGAGACGCCCTGGTCGGGCAGCGGGATGGCGACCGGTCGGCCGGGCTCGCCGCGCCCGAACACCGCGGCCTCGCCCGGGCCCATCCGCACCAGCGCGGGCGCTTCGCCGGGCGCCATCTCGGGCCCCGGACCGGGAAGTTGCACGATGACCGTGTCCACGCAGCCACCTCCGTGGGATCGGGTCGATGGTATCCGCCCGATTCGCCCCGTCGGCAATCCGCCACCCGGACGAGTGAAGGGACACCGCCAACGCCGCAACGCCGCCAACGCCCCAACGCCGTCCGGCTCGCCCGGAGTTGCCGTCCGCCCACGGGAGGAGCGCCCTTCTCCTTCCGGTCGGAGGGTCGGGCCGGTCGGCCGAGGCGGGCCCGGCCGAACGGCGCTGCGTACACGGCGAGCAAAAGAGCGATCCAAGGGTTGGTCAAGGCGGCGGCGCCGGCGTACGGCACCATCGGCATCCGGATCAAACGCGGTCCTCCCGGGCACCGCGGACACGGCCTGCGTCCGGCCGCCGGGCATCCCGGACGCGGCCTGGGCGCAGTTCAAGAAGGCCTACGGGCCGTTGAACGTCGGGGGCTTGGAACGGATGGCCGAGCCGGAGGAGATCGCGCGCGCGATCCTGGCGCTGACCTCGGACGATTTCGGGTACCGGACCGGCGCTTCGGTGCCGCTGGACGGCGGGGCCACGGCCGGACGCCGGATGGTGCTGCCGCCCACGAACTGATCGCCCGCCAGGCCGTGGGTCGTCCGGATATCGAACACTCGGCGAAATGATTGCGGTATGTAGTTGAACGGTCACCATGAGTGTGACGCAACGCACACACGCGGCGTTCACAATGTGTGCAACACTCATCCCAAGGAGTGAGATTCCCTTAATTTCCAAGGAGGTTCGCATCATGCGCACTCGGATCGCAGCTGTGATGATGACGGCGGCAGGGATCGCCGGGCTGACGGCAGGACCGGCCATGGCCGCCACGGCAACGTCCGAGACCGACACCGTGGCCTGCACCACGGTGCTCAACCGCCCCTGCATCTCGCACCAGGCCGACGGCGAGGGCGTCGTCGGCGTCGCCCAGGTCACCGCCGACCCGACCCAGTTGACGGTCGTCAGGGTCGAGGTCCGCACCCAGGCCGCCTGGGGCAGCCCATGGGAGACCGCCGCCTCGGCCACCACCGTGCGGATCGGCTCCGCCAAGGCCGTCACCCCGCGCGTCGTCACCACCGACCTGCGCATCATCTGCGCCACCGCCGGCCCGGCGCTGGACGCGGCCAAGCAGGTCACCACCTGTACCAACCCGTTCTGATCACGGGGCCGGCCGCCGGGACCCCCGTTCCCGGCGGCCGCCCTGCCAGTTCGGCCATCCCGGTCGCACCGCCCCTCGGCCCTCGACCCTTCCGGGCACACCGCCCCCGACCAGGCCTCGGGTGGACCTGGGGCACCCGTTCACGGCAAACTGGTCTAGACCTCGGAGGTCTAGACCTCATACGCGCCTCAGAACGGTGGACCCAGTATGGAAATCGTGATCGTCCCAGACGCCCCAGCGGCCGGCGAACTCATCGCCGCGGCGATCACCGATCTGCTGACCGACAAGCCCGACGCCCTGCTCGGCGTGGCGACCGGCTCGACCCCGCTGCCGATCTACCAGGCCCTCGCCGCGCGGGTCGGCGACGGCCGACTGGACGCCTCCCGGGCGCGCATCTGCCAGTTGGACGAGTACGTCGGCCTGCCTGCCGGCCACCCGGAGTCCTACCGCTCGGTGGTGCTGCGCGAGGTCGTGGAGCCGCTCGGCCTGACCGAGGGCTCCTTCCTGGGCCCGGACGGCAACGCGACGGACATCGCCGCGGCGGCCGCCGCCTACGACCGCGCGCTGGCCGAGGCCGGCGGCGTCGACCTCCAGCTTCTCGGCATCGGCACGGACGGCCACATCGGCTTCAACGAGCCCTGCTCCTCGCTGGCCTCCCGGACTCGGATCAAGACCCTGACCCGGCAGACCCGCGAGGACAACGCGCGCTTCTTCGACAGCATCGACGAGGTCCCGCACCACGTCATCACCCAGGGCATCGGCACCATCCTGGAGGCCCGCCACCTGGTGCTGCTCGCCACCGGCGAGGCCAAGGCCGAGGCCGTCGCCCTCTCCGTCGAGGGCCCGCTGTGCGCCGCCGTCCCCGCCTCGGCGCTCCAGCTGCACCCGCACGCCACCGTGGTGGTCGACGAGGCCGCCGCCGCCCGCCTCAAGCTCGCCGACTACTTCCGCGACACCTACGCGGCCAAGCCGGCCTGGCAGAAGCTCTGAGCACTCCCGCGGCGCAGCCGTGACGGCCGGGGCGCCGGCCACCGATCCCCTCGGTGGCCGGCGCCCCGGCCTCGTCGTGTCGGCGGGTGCCGGAGTGCGCCGGGTGCCGGAGTGCGCCGGTCAGCGCTTGCGGAGCCAGGCGGCGAAGGCATCCAGGGCCGGGCCCGGGTCGCGGCGGCCGAGGCCGATGCGGAAGCGGTCGGTCGGGGTGGGGGTCAGCTCGGAGCGGAAGATGCTCGCGGGCAGCAGGATGACACCCGCCTGTTCGACCAGCCCCGTGCAGAAGTCCTCCACGCCGTCCGCCCCGATGTAGCGCGGGAAGGCGACGCAGCCGCCGTCCGGGGCGCGCCACTCGAAGAGGTCGGCGAACTCGGCGAAGAAGGCGTCGAAGAGCGGCAGGTTCTCGGCGATGATGCCGCGGTTGCGCGCCAGGATCCGCTCCCGGGCGGTGATCGCGATCCGGGCCAGCACCTCGCTCGGTGCCGAGTTGCAGATCGTGGTGTAGTGCTTGGCCCGTTCCAGGCGGGCGCGCAGCTCCTTGTCCCGGCAGGCGATCCAGCCGATCCGCAGGCCGGGAAGGCCGAGCGACTTGGACGTGACGTTGAGGGAGAGGGCCCGCTCGGAGAGGTCGGCGGCCTGCGGCAGGGTGCGAGCCGGGTCGCGCTCCAGGCCGCGGTAGACCTCGTCCGAGAAGACCCGGATACCGCGCTCGTCGCAGATGTCGACGAGCCGGGCGAAGTCGGCGGCGTCGATCACCGCGCCGGTGGGGTTGTTGGGGAAGTTGACCGACAGCACCCTGGTGTTGGGGCGCAGCGCCGCCTCGACCGCGTCGAGGTCGAGCGCCCAGTCCTGCCGCTCGTCCAGGGCGACGCCGGTGACCTCGCACAGGGAGAGCGGGATGGTCTCGGCGGACTGGTAGTTGGGGGTCACCACGACCGCGTGGTCGTCCGGTTCGAGCAGCACCCGCATGGCGAGGTTGAGCCCCTCCTGGGCGCCGCCGAAGCAGAGCACGTCGTCCGCGTCGACCCGCTCGTACATCCCGGCGATCGCCCGGCGCAGCCCGGGGTCGCCGAAGGTCTCGGTGTAGCCGAGGGCGAGGGTGTCCCAGGCCTCGCGGTCCTCGGGGCCGGCCAGGGCGAGCAGCTCGGCCATCGTCATGGTCTGGGCGTCGGAGGCGGTGAGGTGGTGGGGGGCGGTGAACTCCCAGCGCGAGAGGTGGGTTTCGAGGCGGAATTCGGGGAGCTGGGGCATGGGGGGCTGTTCCTTCCTGAGGCCCGTGGGGCTGCGGGGCCTACGGGTCCTGCTGTCCTACGGGGCTGCGAGGCCTGTGGGGCTCACGGGCCTGCGGGGTGCTTGAGCTCGGCGAGCAGGCTGTAGGCGGTCGAGCGGGAGATCCGCAGCGCGGTGGCGACGACGGGGACGGCGCGTCGGACGGCGAACACCCCGGCCTGGTCGAGTTCGTGCAGCACGGCGAGCCGGTCCTCGCGGGTGAAGCGCTCCAGCGGGCGGCCCTGCGCGCGGACGTGGGCGCCGATGACGTCGTTCATCCGCTCGGTCCAGTCGCGTTCGAAGAGCGGTTCGGGGCGCGGCGCGGTGGGGGCGGCGAAGCCGGCCAGGAGGGCGGCGGCCTGTTCGAGCGGGCCTCGGTCGAGGTTGACGCAGAGCACCGCCGAGGGCCGTCCGGCGTCGTCGCGCAGTACGGCGCTGACAGAGGAGAGCCGGCGGCCGTCGGGCAGCGACTTCTCGTACGGGCCGTAGACGTCGGGGGCTGAGGGGTCGACCTCGTCGAGCTCGCCGAGCATCGACGGGTCGCCCGGGGCGCGGGGGGTCATCGGGTTCCAGATGGCGAGGACCCGGTCGGTGGCGGGGTCGTGCAGCACCACCTCGGCGTACGGGCCGAGCAGCAGGGCGACCGCACGGCAGACCGGGGCGAAGATCCGGACGCGCGGATCGGTGTTCTCCGAGGGCATGTCTGGACTGTACGTCCAGATCGGACACTTAGTCCAGCACCGCCGACGGCCGAGGCCCTGCCGGAACGTTCCGGCACGGCCTCGGCGCGCAGGTGAGCGGCAGGTCCTACGTGCAGGTGATCGACAGCCCGAGGACGGAGGAGCAGCTGCGGGTGTCCCGGCTGGTGCCGGGCGACGGGTCGGCGGGCGCGCCGGCGGAGCGGGCCACGGTGACGTCCCAGCTGCGGACCAGCGAGAACAGGCCGACCTTGATCGAGAAGTGCCGGGTGGCGGTCGCGCCCTTGGCGAGCGGTGCGGCCAGCGTGCAGGTGAGCTTCCCGGCGGCAATGGCGCAGTCGGTGGAGGTCGCGGTCAGCCCGGCGGGCAGGTCGGCGGCGACGGTGGCCGCGGTGATCGGGTCGGGCCCCTGGTTGGCGAGGGTGATCGTGTAGTCGACCCGGCTGGCGAGCAGCTGGGTCACCGGGGTCGCGGTGAGCGCGACGCCCAGGTGGGCGCTGGGCGCGGTGTAGGTGAACCGGTCGGCGGCGACGGCCGCGCTGGTGCCGCCGGGCGTGGTGACCTGGACGTCCACCGGACCGGTCACGGTGGTGGCGGGGGCGGTCGCGGTGCAGCGGGTCTTGGTGCAGCCGAACGAGGTGGCCGCGCCGGCCGCGCCGAAGGTCACCGCGGTGGCGCCGTTCAGGTCGGTGCCGGTGACGGTCACCGTGGTGCCGCCCGTCCCGGAGCCGCCGTTCGGGGTGATCGCGGTCACGGCCGGTACGGGCAGCGGGAAGTGCAGCAGCTGGACGGCGCTGCCGGTGAAGTCGGCGAGGTAGCCGTCCCGCCCGTCGGCGGCCAGCGCCAGGGTGTACGGGCTCGCGCCCACCGGGACGGTCGCGGTGACGGTCCGGCTCGCGGTGTCCACCACGCTCAGCGTGTTGTCGGCGTAGTTGGACACGTACGCGGCCGAGCCGTCCGGGGCGACGGTGACGGCGTACGGGCCGGCGCCGACCGGGACGGTGCCGAGGACCGTGTTCGCCGCGGTGTCGATCACGGCGGCCGTGCTGTCGTCGCCGTCGGCCACCCAGAGACGGCTGCCGTCCGGGCTGAGCGCGAGGCCGAAGGCGCTGTGGCCGACGGGAACGGTGGCGCTCACCGCGCTGCCCGCGGTGTCGACGACGTTCACCGCCTTGTCGCCGGAGGCCCCGACGTACAGCCGCTTGCCGTCCGCCGAGACGGCCAGCCCGTGCGGCTCGGCGCCGACCGGGACGGTCGCGGTCACCGTGTTGGACGAAGTGTCCAGCACGCTCACGGTGTTGGCGGCGGCGTTGCTCACATAGGCGCGCGAGCCGTCCGGCGAGAGGGCGAGTCCCCAGGGCTGGGTGCCGACCGGGACGGTCGCGGTGACGGTGTGGCTCGCGGTGTCCACGACGCTGACCGTGTTGTCCAGGTGATGCGTCAGGTAGGCGCGGTGCCCGTCAGGCGAGAGGGCGACCGCGTAGGAGCCGGTGCCGGCGGTGAAGCTGCCGCTCACGGTGTTGCTCGCGGTGTCCAGCACGCTGACGGTGCCGCTGCTCTGGCTGGTCACGTAGGCGTGGCGGCCGTCCGGCGCGAGGGCGAGGCCCGCCGGGTAGGGCGCCACCGGCACCTGGGCGGTGACGGTCGGCGGCGGTGCGGCGGCCTGGGCGGTGGCGGGCTGGGACAGCAGTGCGGCCGTGGCCGCGGCTATCGCGGTCACGGCCGTCAGGGTCCGGCGGGGGGCTCGGCATGTTCTCACGGTCTCTCCAAGCGGTAGGCGATACGGGCGGTGCTGCTGGGCCGCTGGGCCGCGGGTCACGTGTGGTACGTCACCTGCGGGTGGGCGATGTGGGCCGCACGGGCACCACGCGAGGGGCGGCCCGGGGCCGCACGAAGCGTAGAAGCCACCCTGACTGCCCGTCAGGGAGTGACAACTAATGTCGCCAACTGTTCAGATTCGACCGGTTCACCGGGGCGACCCCCGGGCCGAACGGTTCAGGATCTGCCCGACGGTGCCCGGCAGATCCGCCAGTACGTGCTCGTAGAAGAGACATCCACTACGAGGTGTTCGGCCCGGACCTGCGGCTCGGCGCCTGACCGGTTGCTCGGGACCTGACCTCCGGTTCCCGCACCCGACTTCGGGCGCAGGAGCGCGAGTTCCCACCACGGCACCGGTCCGCTCGATACGATCACGAGCGGTCCGGTACCCGATCACGAGCGGGCCGGTGCCGTACGACCGGAGGGAGGCCGGATGCGGGTCGCGCTGTTCGCCACCTGCGTCAACGACGCGCTGTATCCCGCCACCGCGATCGCCACCGTGCGGCTGCTGGAACGCCTCGGCGTGACGGTGGACTTCCCCGCCGGGCAGACCTGCTGCGGGCAGCCGCAGTACAACACCGGCTACCGGAAGGGCTGCGAACCGCTGGTGCGGCGCACGGCCCGGGCCTTCGCCGGATACGACCACGTGGTCACGCCCTCGGGTTCCTGCGTGGCGATGGTCCGCGACAACTACCCGCGGATCGGCACCCGGGCCGCCGCCGACGGCCGCGGCACCGAACTGGCAGACCTCGCCGCCGACTTGGCGCCCCGGGTGTACGAGCTCACCGAGTTCCTGACCGACGTGCTCGGCGTCGAGGACGTCGGCGCGTACTTCCCGCACACCGTCACCTACCACCCCTCCTGCCACGGCCTGCGGCTGCTCGGCCTGGGCGAGCGGCCGCGCCGACTGCTGCGCGCCGTCCGGGCGTTGGAGCTGGTCGAGCTGCCCGGCGCCGAGGAGTGCTGCGGCTTCGGCGGCACCTTCGCGGTCAAGAACGCGGCGGTGTCGGCCGCCATGGCCGCCGACAAGGTCGCGAACGCCCTCGGCACCGGCGCCCGGGTGCTGTGCGGCGCCGACAACTCCTGCCTGCTGCACCTCGACGGCACGCTGCGCCGCCGGGGCGAGACGCTGCGCCCGCTGCACCTGGCGGAGGTCCTGGCCAGCACCGAGGAACACCCCTGGAGGCCCGCGTGACGCAAGCGTTCCTCGGCATGCCCGCCTTCCCCGAGGCCGCCGCCCGGGCCGTCCGGGACGAGCGGCTGCGCGCCAACCTGCGGCATGCCACCCACACCATCCGCGACAAGCGGGCCCGGGCGGTCGCCGAACTCGCCGACTGGGCGGAGCTGCGCGAGGCCGGGAAGGCGATCAAGGACCACACGCTGCGCCATCTCGACCGCTACCTGGTGCAGTTGGAGGAGTCCGTCACGGCGGCCGGCGGCACCGTGCACTGGGCCGCCGACGCCGAGGAGGCCAACCGGATCGTCGCCGGCCTCGTCCGGGCCACCGGAGAGACCGAAGTCGTCAAGGTCAAGTCGATGGCCACCCAGGAGATCGGGCTGAACGAGGCGCTCAGCGCCGAGGGCATCACCGCCTACGAGACCGATCTCGCCGAGCTGATCGTGCAGTTGGGCGACGACCGCCCCTCGCACATCCTGGTGCCCGCGATCCACCGCAACCGCGCCGAGATCCGGGAGATCTTCGCCGACCGGATGGCCGCCTGGGGCCGTCCGGCGCCCGAGGGCCTCACCGACTCCCCCGCCGAACTCGCCGAGGCCGCCCGGCTGCACCTGCGGGAGAAGTTCCTGCGCGCCCGGGTGGCCGTCTCCGGCGCCAACTTCATGGTCGCCGAGACCGGCACCCTGGTCGTCGTCGAGTCCGAGGGCAACGGTCGGATGTGCCTCACCCTGCCGCGTACGCTGATCTCCGTGGTCGGGATCGAGAAGGTCGTGCCGACCTGGCGGGACCTGGAGGTCTTCCTCCAACTGCTCCCCCGCTCCTCCACCGCCGAGCGGATGAACCCCTACACCTCGATGTGGACGGGCACGAGCGCGGGCGACGGCCCGTCCGAGTTCCACCTCGTGCTGCTGGACAACGGCCGCACCGCCGCGCTCGCCGACCGGGTCGGCCGCCAGGCGCTGCGCTGCATCCGCTGCTCGGCCTGCCTCAACGTCTGCCCGGTGTACGAGCGGGCCGGCGGGCACGCGTACGGCTCGGTGTACCCGGGCCCGATCGGCGCCATCCTGACGCCCCAACTGCGCGGCACGGCAAGCCCGGTGGACGCCTCACTGCCGTACGCCTCCTCGCTCTGCGGGGCCTGCTACGAGGTGTGCCCGGTGGCGATCGACATCCCGGAGGTGCTGGTGCACCTGCGCGAGCGGGTCGCGGAGCAGGGCGGGCACCCGCTGGAGCGGGCGGCGATGGCCGCCGCCGGGTACGTGCTGGACCACCCGGCGGCACTCGCGGCCGCCGAACGGCTGGCCGGGCGCACCCGCGCGCTGCACCCACGCCGGCTGCCCGGGCCGGGGCGCGCGTGGACCGACACCCGGGACCTGCCGGAGGTGCCCGCCGAACCGTTCCGCGACTGGTGGCGGAGGAACCGCACGTGAAACCGCACACGACCGCACGGGAGTCGATCCTCGCCCGGATCCGGGCGGCGCTCGGCGACGCCGCCGGGGTGGACGAACAGCCGCTGCCGCGAGGCTACCTGGCGGCGCACGTGCCGACGGACGACCCGGCGGCGCTGGTCGACCTGCTGCACCGCAACCTGGCCGAGTACCGGGCGCGGGTGCACCGGTGCCGCGAGGACGAACTGCCGCGGCGGATCGCCGGGTTGCTGGCCGAGCGGGGCAGCCGGACGGTCGCCGTGCCGGCCGGGCTGCCGTCCGGGTGGCTGGCCGCGAGCGCCCCCGCCGTCGAACTCGTGCCGGACGACGGGACGCTCACCGTCGCCCGGCTCGACACCGTGGACAGCGTGGTCACCGGCTGCGCGCTGGCCGTCGCCGAGACCGGGACGATCGTGCTGGACGCGGGGCCGGGCCAGGGGCGTCGGCTGCTCTCGCTCGTCCCGGACCACCACGTGTGCGTCGTCCGGGCGCCGGAGCAGGTCGTCGCCTCGGTGCCGCTCGCGCTGCCGCGCCTGGATCCCCGGCGGCCGCAGACCTGGATCTCGGGGCCGTCCGCGACCAGCGACATCGAACTCGACCGGGTGGAGGGGGTGCATGGGCCGCGCACCCTGGAGGTGCTGCTGGTCGGGCCGGAGCTCAGGCCGGCCTGAGCTCCAGGGTGCAGCACTTGGCCCCGCCGCCGCCCTTCAGCAGCTCCGAGACGTCCACCGGTATCGGCTCGTAGCCGTGTTCGGCGAGGCGGCCCGCCAGGTTCTTGGCCGTCTCCGGCAGCAGCACCCGGCGGCCGTCCGAGACCGCGTTGAGCCCGAACACCTCGGCGTCGGCGCGGTCGGCGAGGATGGCGTCCGGGTAGAGCGCGCGCAGCACGGCGCGGCTGTCGGCGTCGAAGGCCTCCGGGTAGTACATGACGTGGTCGTCCGAGAGCACGGCCAGCGCGGTGTCCAGGTGGTAGAAGCGCGGGTCGACCAGGTTCAGGCTGACCACCGGGACGCCGAACAGCTCGCCCGCCTCGGCGTGCGCCGCGCGCGAACTGCGGAAGCCCGTCCCGGCGAGCACCCGGTGGCCCACCACCAGGTGGTCGCCCTCGCCCTCGTTGACGTGCCCGGCGCGGCGCACCTCGCGATAGCCGCGCCCCCGGAACCAGGCCTGGTAGGCGTCCGACTCGGCGGCGCGCTCCGGGTAGCGGAAGGTCGCCACCAGTGCCCGGCCGTCCAGCACGGTCGCACCGTTCGCGGCGTAGACCATGTCCGGCAGGCCGGGCAGCGGGTCGATCAGCTCGACGGTGTGGCCGAGGCGGCGGTAGGTCCGGTGGAGCCGCTCCCACTGGCGCAGCGCGAGCGCGGTGTCGGTGGGCTGGGCCGGGTCCATCCACGGGTTGATGGCGTAGTCCACGGTGAAGTGCGTCGGCCTGCACATCAGGTAGCGCCGTGGCCGGGCGGTGCGCTCCGGGGTCTGCGTGGGCATAGGTCAACCGTCCTTGGATCGCGGGGTGGCCCGGGTTCCGCCGGTACGGAACACCGCGCTGTTGCAGAGGCGGCTGCCCTGGTGGCACCATTCGCACACCCGCGCGGGCGCCCCCGGTGGACGCACGCCCCCGCGCACCCGGCGCGAGCACCGGCGCACGAACGCTCCGCCACTGTGGGCGCTGTCGGCGTGGTGGCGCTCTCGGCGCTCTCGGCATTGTCGGCGCTGCTGGCGGGCAACCGTGGTGGGCGGGCCGCCGGTCAGGCCCGCGTGGCTACCAGCGGAGCGCGGTGAAATCCACCGGCGCGGGCCGCAGCGTCCGGCAGCGTTCGGCGAGGGAGCGCAGCCGGCGGTCCGCCTCCTCGGCGGGCATCCGGCGCCGCTCCCCGTGGCCGGGCAGCAGCCACTCGAAGCGGAGCACGCCCAGGCTGCGCTCCAGCGAGGCGGCCTGCTCCTCGATCGAGTACCAGGTGATGGCCTCCTGCACCTCCACGTCCTCTGTGGTGCGGGACCAGTACAGGCTGTCGCCGCTGAAGCAGTACCGCTCCTCGGCGACGAACAGCACGCTGCCGCGGGTGTGGCCGGGGAACGGGTGGGCGACCAGGCCGGGCCCGATCTCAACCGGCTCGGTGCCGCGCAGTACCCGGTCCGCGTCGGGCACGGCCTCGAGGTCGCCCTCGTGGATCCAGAGCCGGGCGCCGAGCCGGGCGGCGTACTCCCGGCCGTGCCTGGCGTGGTCGCGGTGGGTGAGCAGGATGTCGGTGACCGGGCCGAGTGCGGCGTAGCGGGCGGCGAGCGCCTCGCTGTAGCGGGGCGTGTCGACCATCACCCAGCCGGTGGGGCGGCGGCAGAGGTAGGAGTTGGCGCCCGCGGTCCAGCGGGAGTTGTGGCCGAGCAGCAGCACGTCGTCGTCGAGCGCGAGCGGGAAGGGGTCGCCGGCCGGGTCGAGCGGGCTGGAGCCGGGGCGGATGGAGCGGGTCGGGCAGGCGTGGGCGGCGGCCCGCAGCTGTCGGCGCTCGGCCTCGTCGCGCGGTTGGCGGACCAGCTCGGACCGGCCGGCGTGCTCGCGGACCAGGTCGGGTGCGAGCTGCCGGGCGACGTCGCAGTTGGTGCAGCGGTCGTCGATGGACCACTTCTCGGGTACGTCAAAGCGCGTGTCGATGGCCATGGCTGTTCTCCCCCGGGAGGACGGCGACCCGGGCGGTCGCTCCCTTCGAGCATCGGCCGGGCGGGCCCAAAAGCGAAAGGGGGTAAGGATCTTGTTCTTTCCGGGGTGCGGCGCTCCGAGCCGCGAGGAGAGCCGACGAGGGTACGTGGTCCATCTCACGTGCGGCCGGGGCGACCTACGGTGGCGTAGGTCACTTGATTGGGTGAACTATCTCTTTCATGCCGTACCTCCAGGAGACCCTTGACCTCAGCTCGTACGCCGCCCTCGGGGACAGCTTCACCGAAGGCCTGAACGACCCCGGTGTCGACGGCAGGTTCGCCGGATGGGCCGACCGCCTGGCCGGGCTGCTCGCCGCCGGGCGCCCGCCGGGCGCGTTCCGCTACGCCAACCTGGCGGTGCGTGGCCGACTGCTGGACCAGATCGCGGCCGAGCAGGTGCCTCAGGTCCGCCGGCTCCAGCCCGACCTGGTCACCTTCTGCGCCGGCGGCAACGACATCCTGCGGCCGGGCAGCGACCCGGACGAGGTGGCCGAGCGCTTCGAGGCCGCCGTCGTCCAACTCGTCGAGTCCGCCGGGACGGTGCTGATCTGCACCGGCTTCGACACCCGCGAGGTGCCGCTGCTCAAGCACCTGCGCGGCAAGATCGCGACCTACAACGGGCACATGCGGGCCGTCGCCGACCGCAATGGCTGCAAGGTGGCCGATCTGTGGTCGCTGCGCGCGGTGCAGGACCGCCGTGCGTGGAGCGAGGACCGTCTGCACCTGTCCGGCGACGGCCACCAGCGGGTCGCCCTACTGGCCGCCCGCTCGCTGGGCCTGGCCACCGAGCAGGACCCGGAGGCGCCGTGGCCGGACGCCCCCGCGCTCACCCCCGCCGACCAGCGGCGCGAAAACCTCCAGTGGGCCCGTGAGTACCTGATCCCCTGGGTCGGCCGACGCCTGCGCGGCGAGTCCTCGGGCGATCATGTCGAGGCCAAGCGGCCCGACCTGATGCCACTCTGACGGAGCGTCACATTGTTCTGACGATCCGTCAGGCCGCTCCGCCGGGTGCTGCGCTGCGAACGGCCCGCAGCACCCGGTGGAGCAGCACGGCAGCGCCCGCGCCGACCAGGTACCAGAACAGGTCCGGCGGGTTGAACGTCGAGCCGAAGACCAGCCGGACGAGCGTACTCCGGCGACCCCAGGCGTCCGGCAGCCCGGTGAGCTGGAACAGCTCCACGGCCCAGCTCAGCGCGGCCGCCAGGGCGGCAGCCCGGGCCGGCCGGATCCTCGGCGCGACCAGCACCACCAGCGCGTACACCAGGACGGTGTAGAGCGCGTCCCCGGCGCACTTGGCGACGTCCCCGCCCGCCACCGCCCGCACACCCAGACCCGCGGCCACCGTCACCACGGCTGCTGCCCCTGCGGCCGTGCGGGCACGCAGGTTCCCCCCAAGATCATCCACGGGCCCACGCTACCCCGCTGCGGTGGCACCCGCGTCGTCCGGGGCGCGTCGGCGGTCAGGGGCAGGGAGCGCGCGGACGGGGCGGACGGGTACGGGTGGGGGCCATCTCACCCGCCCCGCAGGAACCACCGTGCGGCTCCGGACGTCCCTCCCCCCGATGAACCATCCGCGCAGCTCGCGGGCGGGTAAGGACCGGAAGGGACGGGCGGGGCGCGGTGGCGCGGATGACCGAGGCAGTGGACGGAACTGAGCTGGGAGCAGCAGGAGGCCGGGGCGGCCCTGGCGTCGCGGCGCAG
This sequence comes from Kitasatospora sp. NPDC051164, assembly GCF_044455625.1. Taxonomy (NCBI): domain Bacteria; kingdom Bacillati; phylum Actinomycetota; class Actinomycetes; order Kitasatosporales; family Streptomycetaceae; genus Kitasatospora; species Kitasatospora sp. NPDC051164. The sequence continues at coordinate 130,804 of NZ_JBITFB010000005.1, forward strand.
CGGAGCATGGCAGCGAAGCGGGGCATGGCAGCGCAGCGGAGCGTCGTGGCGCAGCGGAGCGCGGACGGTGCGGACGACCCGGCCGGGCGGGCCCGGCGCGGGTTCGCGGTGGCCGGGTTCGCGTCGGCGCAGGACGGGCGGGCGCGGGAGCGGGGCAAGGAGCTGCGGGCACGGGTGCCCCGGGAGCGGCACGCGGAGTTCGCCCTCGCCCACGGGCGGCCGACGGCCGTGGAGGCCATCGAGGCGTCGAACGCGGGCCGGCTCGCCGAGTTGGTGCCGATCCGGGTGGGACGGATGGCGGCCACGCCGTTCGCGTTCCTGCGCGGGTCGGCCGGGCTGATGGCGGCCGACCTCGAGGGCACGCCGGTGACCGGGGTCGGCGCGCAGCTGTGCGGCGACGCGCACGCCGCCAACTTCGGCCTGTACGGCGATGCGCGCGGCCAACTCGTCATGGACATCAACGACTTCGACGAGACCGTGCACGGTCCGTGGGAGTGGGACGTCAAGCGGCTCGCCGCCAGCCTGGTACTGGCCGGCCGGGAGACCGGCGCGAGTGAGACCACCGCGCGCGAGGCCGCCGAGCACGTGGCCGGCTCGTACCGCCGGACCATGCGCACGCTCGCCAAGCTGCCCGCGCTGGACGCCTGGAACGCCGTCGCCGACGAGCAGTTGGTGTCCTTCGCCGAGGCGCACGACCTCGCGGACGTGCTGCGCAAGGTCGGCGCCAAGGCGCTCGGCAACACCAGCGCGAAGTTCGCCGCGCGCAGCACCACCCGTACGGCGGACGGCGGTTGGCGCTTCTCCGCCGCTCCTCCGGTGCTCACCGAGGTGACCGACGCGACCGCCCGGGCCGTAGCCCACGCGCTCGGCCCGTACGTGGAGACGGTGCCCGCCGAGGTGCGCACGCTGCTGTCCCGCTACCGGGTGCAGGACGTGGCTTTCCGGGTGGTGGGCACGGGCAGCGTGGGCACCCGCTCGTACGTGGTGCTGCTCACCGACCACCGGGACCAGCCGCTGGTGCTGCAGGTGAAGGAGGCCCGCCCGTCCGCGCTGCTGCCGCACCTGCCGCCGGTGGAGCGGGACAGCCACGAGGGCCGGCGGGTGGTGCTCGGCCAGAAGCACATGCAGGTGGTCAGCGACACCCTGCTGGGCTGGACGACGGTCGACGGACTCCCCTACCAGGTGCGGCAGTTCCGTAACCGCAAGGGCAGCGTCGACCCGGCCGCGCTGCTGCCGACCCAGCTGGACGACTACGCGCGGATCACCGGCGCCCTGCTTGCCCGGGCGCACGCGCACACCGCCGATCCGAGCCTGCTGGCCGGGTACTGCGGCAAGAGCGAGGCGCTGGACGAGGCGGTCGCGGCCTTCGCCGTGGCCTACGCGGACCGCACCGAGGCGGACCACGCCGACCTGCTCACGGCGGTACGCAGCGGGCGACTGCCCGCCGAGCACGGCGTGTAGTCACTCCGGCAGGCACTCCGCACAGCGTGTGGTCACTCCGACAGGAACGGCGCCACCGCGGCGACGAACTCCTCGGGCCGGGCACCGTGCACCAGGTGCCCGGCCTCGATGGTGACGAGGCGGCAGTCCGGGATCAGCCGGGCGAGTTCGGCGATCCGCTCCTGGGGGACGTGGCTGGTCGGACCACCCGCGACCGCCAGGGTGCGGGCGGTGATCCTCGCCAGCCCCTCCCGCCAGGCCGGATCGGGGTTGTCGATCTGGGCCCGGACGGCCCTGACCATCGCCCAGTGGAAGTGGACGGACTCGTCCGGGTCGTCCGGCAGCGCACTCGCGGGGCGCGGGTACAGCGCGGGGATCTCCTCCAGGACCAGCCGGTCGATCCGTTCCGGCGCGGCCTGAGCGAGCAGGTAGGCGACGGCCCCGCCCATGGAGTGGCCGACGAGGTCGACGCGGTCCAGCCCGAGCACGTCGAGGAAGGCCAGCACGTCGTCCCGCATCGCCTGCAGGCTGTAGGCCCCCGCCCGGTCACTGTCGCCGTGGCCGCGCAGGTCGAGCGCGTACACGTGGTGGCCGGGGGCGAGACCGGGCAGCACCACGTCCCAGTCGGAGGCGCGCTCGCCGAGGGCGTGCAGCAGCACCAGCGGCGGGCCGTCGGCGCGGCCGCTCTCGCGGTAGGCGAGCGTCACTCCGGGCAGGTCCACGGTCCGTACGTCGGTCATGCAGGCCACCGTACGGGCCGGGAGCCCGTCAGCGGACCGGAGTTCGCCCTCGGCAGAGCGCGACCGGCTCGTCCTCGCGCCGCTCCAGCGCGGTGGCGCGGCCCGCGAGGACCGAGGCCAGGACGGCGAGTCCGGCCACCGCCGCGCAGACCGCACTCGTGGTGAGGCAGGCGGAGCGGTGCCCGCCGCCGCCGGCGGTCTGCCGCAGGTAGACGCCGGACAGGGCCGAGACCGCGACGGCCGACCCGGCGCTGGGCCGAAGATCACCGAGCAGTAGGATCGATTCGCAACACGACGCGAAGGGGAGCTCAATGGCGCGGGTTGCGGTGGTCGGCGGCGGTATCAGCGGACTGGGGACGGCGCTCATGCTCGGCCGGCGGGGCCATACGGTCACGTTGTTCGAGCAGGACGCGAGACAGGCCGGCGAGGACCTGAACCAGGACTTCTTCGACTGGAACAGACCGCGAGTCCCGCAGGCCAACCAGCCCCACTCGTTCCTCGCGCCCGTGCGCACCGTGCTGCGCGCCGAGGCCCCTGACGTCTACGCGGACCTGCTGGCCCGCGGAGCCCACGAGTACCACGACTTCGACTGGTTCGGTGAGCACCCGCCGCATCGGGCCGGCGACGAGGAACTGGTGACCCTGCGCACCCGCCGCATCGTGCTGGAGGCCGCCCTGACCGCGGCCGTGCAGCGGGAATCCACCGTCGAGGTGCGGCGAGGCTCCCGGGTCAGCGCCCTCGTCTTCGAGGAGGGCGGCCCGGCCCGGGTCACCGGCGTGCGGGTGGGCGAGGAAACGCACCGGGCCGACCTCGTCGTCGACGCCTCCGGTCGTCGCTCGCCGGTACCCGCCTGGCTGATCGCGGCCGGCTGCCGCCCGCCCGTGGTCGACAACCACCGCACCGGGATCACCTACCTGTGCCGCTGGTACCGCCTGCGCGCCGACGGCCCGCGTGACCCCGGGCGGGTGAAGAACGGCTCGACCGCGCCGTACGCACTCGCCGGCATCTTCCCGTCCGACAACGACACCTTCGCGGTGAGCCTGGTGGTCTCCACCGGTGATCCGACCCGCAGCGCGCTCATCGACCCCGCCGTGTTCGAGGCCGTCGTCCGCCGCTTCCCCGCCACCGCCGCCTGGCTCGACCTGGACCCCGAACCGCACTCCGCCGTGCTGGCGATGGCCGGCCTGGACAACCGCTGGACCTCACTCGTCGACGCCGACGGACCCGTCGTCACCGGCCTGGTCAACGCTGGGGACAGCCTCGTCCACACCAACCCCACCCTGGGCCACGGGGTGGCCCTCGGCCTCCGGGCCGCCCAGCACCTCGCCACCCACGTCGACCGGATCGCCGCCGACCCCACCGGCTACCACACCTGGACGGCACAGACCCTCCGCCCGTGGTTCGACGCGCAGGTTGCGGCCGACCGTGCCAACGAGCAACGCCTCACCGACAGTTCTCCGTCCACGGACGTACGGGCCGCCGCCCAGGCCGCCTGCGCCTTCGACGATCCCGTCGTCATGCGCGCCCGGGCCCAGGTGCGCCACCTCGTGCGCACACCCGACGAGGCCTTCGGCAGCGACGAGGTGCGCGAGCGCGTCACCGCCTGGCTGGCCGAGCGCCCGGACTTCTCGCCCCGGCACGACGGCCCGACCCGGGACCAGTGGGACGCGCTCATCCCGGCCTGAGCGCTTCGACCCGGGGCGGCGGCGGCCGGGACTCCCGACCGTCCGGAGGCCTCCCGTCCGTAGGCCTCCGGGTGGCACGCACCCTTGGGGCTTCGGCCGCTTCCACCACGGTCGTCCGCGCTCAGGTCCGTCAAGGGCTCGGCCCAGCCACGCCGCTGATCATATGATGTGCGGCGAATCGTGGCCGGTCAGCGGCCCGAAAGGCGAGGGGGACGATCGTGTTCGGCATCATCAGACCGTGCAGGCACCGGCTGTCCGAAAAGCTGCAGACCTCCTGGATGGCCCACCTGTGCGGGCTCTGCCTCGCACTGCGCGACGACCACGGTCAACTCGCCCGGACCGCCACCAACTACGACGGCCTGATCATCTCCGTCCTGGTCGAAGCCCAGGCCGCCCGGGAGGACACCTCCTGGCGGCGCACCGCCGGGCCGTGCCCGCTGCGCGGCATGCGAACCGCCTCCGTCGCCAAGGGCGAGGGCGCCCGGCTCGCCGCCGCCGTCTCGCTCACCCTCGCCTCGGTGAAGATCCGCGACCACGTCGAGGACCGCGACGGCGTGTTCGCCCGCCGCCCCGTCGCCGCCGGGGCCCGCGCGGTCACCCGGCGCTGGGACCGGCAGAGCGCCGGCAGCGCCTCGACGATCGGCTTCGACACCGCCGTCCTGCTCGAAGCCGCCTCCCGGCAGGGTGAGTTGGAGCGCTCGCTGCTTCCTGGCGGATCCGTCCTGCTGGTCACCGAACCCACCGAGACCGCCACCTCGGCCGCCTTCGCGCACACCGCCGTCATCGCCGGACGCCCCGGCAACGCCGCCCCGCTCGCCGAAGCCGGGCGGCTGTTCGGCCGGCTCGCCCACCTCCTCGACGCCGCCGAGGACCAGGCCGCCGACGCCGCCTCCGGCGCCTGGAACCCGCTCACCGCCACCGGCACCGACCGCGCCGAGGCCGAACGGCTCTGCCGCGACGCCGTCCACGGCATCCGGCTCGCCCTGCGCGAGGTCGACCTGACCGACCGGGCGCTGGTCCACGTCCTGCTCGCGCACGAGACCGAGCGCGCCGTCGACCGGGTCTTCGGAGCCTCGCACACGGCCGACTGCCGCACCACGGGCGGCGCCGCGGGCGCCACGCCGGACGTCACCACGGGCGAGCACCCGCACGACGCGCCGCCGCGCCAGGCGCCGCCCGGACAGGACCCGGGTGCGCCGATCCCGCCGTGGGTGCCGCAGGGCCCCGGCTTCACCCCGCCCGGCGAGAAGCCGCCGCGCCCCCGCAACCTGCTCGCCGGGTGCGCGGTGTGGGCGCTGATGGCCTGCACCTGCCAGCTGCTCTGCTGCGACCACAACGACCCGTTCAGCCGCCGGCGCCGCCAGGGCTTCTGTGAGCGGCACGACTGCTGTGAGTGCCCCGACTGTTGCGACTGCTGCAACGGCTGCTCCGGGTGCGGAGACTGCTGCAACTGCTGTGACAGCTGCGACGGCTGCGACTGCGGATGCGACTGTTGAGGCGACTGCCGAGACGGCTGCCGGGGCACTTGCCGATCCACCGTCAGTCGGCGTCCCCGGCGACCGCCTTCCCCGGCATCCCCGCCTGATCGGCGCCGACCGGCCCGGAGTGCCCCCGCGGCACTCCGGGCCGGTCGGCGTTCCCGTACTCCACGCCCTCGCTCCCGCGCTCGCCCTCACCGCGCCGCCACAGCGGAACCACCGCCACCGGGCACCACCCGGCGAACTCAGGCATCGCGCCCCGCCGCCTCCCGGTCCGCCATCAACGAGTGCTCCAGCCGCGCCAGCAACTGCCGGAACCGCTCGGTGTCCTGCTCCGTCATTCGCCCCTCGGGCACTGCCCCCGGCCGCTCGGCCGTTCTCTCGTCCATGCGCCCGACGGTAGGCGATGACGATCAACGGCCGATAAACGTGCCCTGGAGTCCGGATGTGGTCGGCCCGTGAGCGCGGGCCCGATCCGGCTGTCGGCACCGGCGGTCGGCACCGGCGGTCGGCGAACGGCCGTCCGGCTGCGGTCAGGGCCGGCCCGCCAGGGCGGCGTCCAGCAGCAGCCGGGCGGCTTCCCTGGCGTCGGCGGCGGCCGTCGGGTCGCCGTGGACGGCGGCGGTGGTGATGGCACCCTCGGCGAGCAGGGCCAGGTGGGCGGCGGTGCCGGGCGGGGCGCCGGCGGCCTCGGCCAGGCCGGCGAGGTAGCCGCTGAACTCCTCCTTGTGGTGCCGGGCAGCGGCCGCGACGACGGGCGTGGTGGCACCCAGTTCGCCGAAGGAGTTCACGAACGCGCAGCCGCGGAAGCCGGGTTCGGCGAACCACTGGCCGAGCCAGTCGAAGACCGCGAGCAGCTGGTCCCGAGGGGTGCCGCCGGCACGGGAGACGTGCACGGCGAGGCTCGCCCGCCAGCGGCCGTCGCGGCGCTGCAGGTAGGCCTCCACCAGGTCGTTCTTGGACGGGAAGTGCTGGTACAGGCGGCGCATCGTCACGCCGGAGGCGGTCCGGACGGCGTCCATGCCGACTGCTTGGATGCCCTGCCCGTAGAACAGTTCCTCGGCCGCGTCGAGGATGCGGGTCCGCGGGTCTTCGTGCTCCATCTGCCGTGCCCTTTGCGCGAGAACGATAGTTCTCCTATCGTAGCCACGGAAGTGAGAACGATCGTTCTCGCCAGTGGAATACCCGTTCCCGAGGAGTTCACCCATGGCCGAGCAGCTCGACGGACAGCGACCGCCCCTGCCCCCGTTCACCGAGGAGACCGCCCGGCAGAAGGTCCGGGCCGCCGAGGACGCCTGGAACACCCGCGACCCGCAGCGCGTCGCCCTCGCCTACACGCCCGACAGCCGCTGGCGCAACCGCACCGAGTTCCTCACCGGTCGCGAGCGGATCGCCGAGTTCCTCACCCGCAAGTGGCGCCGCGAGCTCGACTACCGGCTGATCAAGGAGCTCTGGGCGTACGACGGCAACCGCATCGCGGTCCGCTTCGCCTACGAGTGCCACGACGAGGCGGGCCGGTGGTACCGCTCCTACGGCAACGAGAACTGGGAGTTCACCCCGGACGGCCTGATGGCCCGCCGCCACGCCTCCATCAACGACCTGCCGATCACCGCCGAGGAACGTCTGTTCCACTGGCCGCTCGGCCGCCGGCCCGACGACCACCCGGGCCTCACCGAACTCGGCCTCTGAGTGCACTGAAAGCCCTGTCGGGCTGCCACCGGAACACTGCTGACGCCGCATCGGCGCATCGGACCGCGCTGTTCCAGGTCTGTGACACATCGCGAACCGGTCATTGACCTTGCGCTGGGACGCTTCTCCCCAGAAAGCGAACAGCACCATAGGGGGGACCTGGAATGTCCGTGCGCAACAGATTCGGCACCGCCGCCGCGATCGCCCTCATGACCACCGTGGGCGCGGTCCTGCTCTCCGCCTGCGGTCCCAACGGCCCCGACTCCGGTCCCACCGCCGCTCCGACCGGCGCCGCTCCCGCTTCGGCGGCGCCGGGGACGGCCGCACCCGGCGCCCCGTCCCAGTCGGGCAGCCCCGCGCCGGGCGCCAAGGAGGTCAACGGCACCTCCGCCGCCAACCACCTCACCATCAGCACGGGCACCCAGACCGTCGCGATGAACGGCGCCACCGTCGACTTCGGCACCACTGTCCGCGACCTCGCCTGGTCCCCCGACGGCAAGAAGGCCACGTTCGTCAACGGCAGCGGGGACCTGGTGATCGCCAACCCGGACGGCACCGGGAAGGTCACGCTCGCCAAGAACCCGGGCGGGGAGACCTGGTCCCACCCCACCTGGCTGCGGGCCACCGCGATGCCCGGTGACACCTCCGGCGCCGCGGGGCTCGAGCGCTTCAACACGATCGTCTTCGCGTCCGACAAGGGCGGTGTGCTGAAGCTGGAGCGGGTCCCCACCAAGACCCCCGGCGCCACCCCCGAGGTGCTCACCCCGCACAGCTCCGAGGGCGGCGACGACAACCTGCCGCAGCCGCCGCAGACCGGCAACACCTGGGCCAACGCCGGCGGCCACCGCGGCGAGATCGCCTACGCCAACACCCCGGCCAACGAGGTGTACATCTACGACGACTACATCCGGCCCGCGGCCCGGGACATGGGCAAGGGCTCCCAGCCGGCCCTCTCCCCCGACGGCGAGCACCTGGTCTTCGTCCGCTCGGTGAACGGGCACGACCACCTGTTCACCCGCTCCACGCAGTTCGACCAGAAGCCCGAGAAGGACCTCACCCCCTCGGCCACGACCGACTACACCGAGCCCGTCTGGTCCCCCGACGGCAAGACCATCGCGGCCCGCACCCCTGACGGCGTCAGCACCCTGCCCGCCGACGGCTCCGCTGGGCCCGTCCAGGTCTCCACCATCAAGGGCCTGCCCGCCTACCGGCCGTAAACAGCCGCACGGCCGTGAACCGCGGCACGGCCGTGAACCGCGGTACGACGGTGCGCTTACTACTGTCCCCGGCCGGGCTGCTTCGCCAACTCGGCGCGCAGCTCGGCCAGGTGCTCGTCGGCCGACTCGTGCGGCAGGTACTCGACCAGGTCGAGGAAGCGGAACAGCACCCGGGTCTCGGTGACCGCGTACTCGTAGTCACCGAACCCGACCACCGCGCCCAGCCCACCGCGTGCCGCCCCGCGGACGGCGGCCGACGTCAGTGCGTCGGCCGCGTCCTCGGCGGTCACCCGTCGCCGGGCGTTCGGGCGGGCCAGGTACGGGCAGACCATCGACGCGTAGAGCATGCACGCGCGGTGCCCGGGGCCCTCCATGGTCGGCGCGAGGTTGCGGTACGGCCGGCCGGCCGCGAGGGCCTCGGCGATCGCGGCGCTCTCGGCGGGCCCCACGACCCGCCACACCGGTCCGCGCTCCATGAATCCGCCGCACACCGAACAGCGGCGCTCCAGCGCGCAGTCGGCGCTGCGGCCGTGGTCCGTCAGCGCGAACTGCGGCTCCTCCCCGTGCCACGGCGTGATCGCCGGCACCGGGTACCCCCTCCCGTCCCGGGGCCGCGCCCCCACACCGTCCGGCATCGGCACATGTTCGAATCGCACGCCCCTATCGATATCAGGGACGGGACCAGCCGGTCGACCCCGGGCGTGAGACCCCGCTGACCCCGCTGACCCCGGTGGCGCCTGCCCCGGCGCCGACCGCGGTCAGCCCGAGCGACCGTGCTCGGGGGCCTCCTGGACCAGCATCACCTTCCGCAGCAGGTCCGACAGCGTGCGCCGCTCGTCCTCGGAGAGCACTCCGAGCAGTCGGCGTTCCTCCCGCCCGACCACGTCGAGGGCCTCCTGCCACGCGGCGCGTCCGGCGTCCGTGAGGAGGATGTCGACCTTGCGGCGGTCCTCCGTGGAGGGGGTGCGCACGACGAAGCCCCGCCGTTCGAGGGTCTCCAGGCGGCCGGTGATCGAGGCCGGGGCGAGGTTGAGGTCGGCGCGCAGGTCGGAGGGGGCGGCGTGGCCGCCGCGGCCGGCGAGCTCGTGGAGGGTGTCGAACTCGTGCTTCTGCAGGCCGTAGTCGGCGACGCCCTGTTCGCGGACCCGGCGGAAGTGCCGGGTGAGTTTGGACATGCGGGTGACGGCGGCCTCGATGTCCGGGTCGAGGTCGGGCAGCACCGGTTGCCAGCGCTCGACGTGGCCGTCCGTCCAGTCGCGGGGCGGGGTGCGGTCCTGGTGGGGGTGCTCGGCCATGGGAGGAGTCTACAAACCTCAAAGCAACGTCATCAAAATATTCGTTGTCAAAATTTCGCTACCGAAATACAGTGCGGCGCGTGACCCGACACGCCCTGCGCCTACCGGACTTCCGCCTGCTCTTCCTCGGCCGGACCATCTCCACCCTCGGCGACGCCGTCGTCCCCGCCGCCCTCGCGATCGCCATCACCCGGGCCACCGGCTCCTCCGCCGCGCTCGCCCTGGTGCTGGGCTGCGCGATGGTGCCGAAGCTGCTCCTGCTGCCCTTCGGCGGGGTGGTCGGAGACCGCTTCGACCCGCGCCTGGTCGCGCTCACCACCGACCTCGTCCGGGCCGTCGCCCAGGTGCTCGTCGGCCTGGAGCTGCTCGGCGGGCACCCGAGCCTGCCGCACATCGCCCTCGCCTCCGCCGTCGGCGGCATCGCGTCCGCCTTCGCCATGCCGACCGCCTCGCCGCTGGTCGCGGCCACCGTCCCGGTCGAGCTGCGGCTGCGCGCCAACGCCCTGCTGGGCACCGCGAACGGCGCCGCCCGCCTCGGCGGTCCGGCCCTCGCCGGGCTGCTGGTGTACACCGCCGGGCCCGGCTGGGCGTTCGTCCTGGACGGCGCCTCCTTCGTGGTCAGCGCCACGCTGCTGACCCTGCTCACCCGGTTCACCCGACCCGCCGGTGACCGCGCGCCCGGCGCCGACCGCGCCGACCAGGCCCCGGGCGAACCGCGCTCGCTGCGCCGGGACCTCGCCGACGGCTGGGGCGAGGTGCGCTCCCGGGACTGGTACTGGACCAGTCTGATCGCCCACGGGGTATGGAACGGCGCGAGCGCCGTGCTGCTCACCCTCGGCCCGCTCATCGCCGCCACCCGCCTCGGCGGCGACGGCGCCTGGGTGGCGTTCACCCAGGCCGGGGCGGTGGGACTGCTGGTCGGCTCGCTGATCGCCGGGCGGGTCCGCCCCCGCCGTCCGGTGCTGGCGGGCAACCTCGCGCTCGCGCTGTACGGGCTGCCGCTGCTCGCGCTCGCCGCCCCGGCCCCGGCGCCCCTCGCGGTGGCCGCGCAGGCGGTGGCGATGACCGGGCTGGGCTTCCTCAACCCGGTGTGGGCGACGGTGGTGCAGCAGGACTTCCCGGCCGGGGTCCTGGCCCGGGTCACCTCGTACGACTGGCTGCTCTCGCTGGGCGCCGCCCCGCTCGGGTACGTCCTGGCACCGCTGGCCGCCGACGCCTGGGGAAGCCGGGTGCCGCTGCTGACGGCCGCGGCGCTGGTGACACTGGTCTGCGCGGGCACGGCGGCGGTACCCGGGGTGCGCAGGCACGGCGCGCGGCCCGCAGCCGGCACCGGAACCGCGCCCGCCACCGGAGCCGAGCCTGAGCCGGAGCCGGAGCCCGAGCCGATGACCACGCGGCCGCCGGCTCAGGCTCGGCCTCCGGCTCAGGAGAAGGTCAAACCCTGATCGCCGGAGCTCAGTTCCAGATGCCGGTGATGTCGCTCGCGGTGGCCGCGTTGCCCGCGTGGCCGCCGGCGCCGGCCAGGTCCTCCAGGGTGCGCAGCACGTTGTAGTGGTTGTAGGTGGTGGCGGAGCTGCTGCCGGGGGTGACGTGGGCGCCGTAGACCAGGGTCGGGATCCGGTTGCCGGACAGCTTGTTGTCCTCGTCGAAGGTGACGACGAGGAGGCTGTTGTGGGTCTGCGCCCAGGTGGCGTAGGCGCCGAGGTTGTTCTTGATCCAGGTGTCGCCGGTGCTGATCGAGCAGTCGTGCATGTCGCTGCAGAGGTTCGGCACGACGAAGGAGACGTTCGGCAGGGTGGTGTAGTCGGTGGGGAACTGCGCGAAGGTCTTGGCGCTGCTGAGCGGGACGTTGCCGAAGCCGAACCACGGGTTGTGCTTCTGGGCGTAGTTGCCGCTGCTGCACACGGTGCTGCCCTGGCTGGGCAGGGTCTCGTTGTAGCTGGCCCAGGTCTTGCCGGCGGCGATGACCTCGGAGGCCAGGTTGGCGGTCTGGAAGCCGCCGACGGTCACGCAGCTGTCGTCGACGCGGCCCTGGGTGGAGCCGGAGAACAGCGCGTAGTAGTTCGGCTCGCTGGGGTGGGTGATGCCGAAGGACTGGGTGAGGTTGGCGCCGCCCGCCTTCAGGGTGTTGTTGAGGTACGGGGCGCTGCTGCTGCCGATGACCTGGGTGTAGGCGTGGTTCTCCATCACCACGACGATGATGTGGTCGGGCGCGGGCAGGGCGGCCGCCTGCGCGGTGGTGGCGGTGGCCGCCCACAGGCCGGCGGAGGCGGCGACCAGGGCGACGGCGGAGCCGATCGCGGTCGCGGTGCGGCGGGAGCGGGGGTTCTGGGGCTTCGTGGACGAAGTCATGACAAATCCTCGGGTGAGGAGCGGCCCCGGTGAGCCGCTCGGCATGGGGGGAAGGGAGCTTTTCCCGTACGCCGGGTGACGCCCAGTACGCCTCAGCGCTGCGTCAGTACGGCGTCAGTACGGTGTTGGTGCGGCGTCAGTACGGCGTGCCGTTGGCGAAGTCGCCGGCGACGGTCGACTCGATGGCGTCGAGCACCCCGGAGTCGGTGGTGATCAGGCCCAGCTCGCGGTTGTGGTTCAGCGAATTGTCGGAGAAGTTCTCCGAGCCCGCGAACACCTTGGCCGACACCGTGCCGTAGTCGGCGACGATCGCCTTGGCGTGGACGTACAGGCCGGTGGTCGACGAGTAGGTGACGACCTGACCGCCCGCCGCGGTCACCTGGTCGAAGGAGTCGGCGTACGAGCTCGGGTTCATCCCGACCACGCGCACGGTGACGCCGCGCGAGGCCGCCGCGGCGACGGCGTCCACCAGGGCCGCGTCGCCGAACTCCAGTTGCTCCAGGTCAAGGCTGGTCCGCGCGCCGTTGATCAGGGCCAGCAGCCGGGACTGCGAGTCGGTGGGCGACCAGACCAGGTTGTCGCCGTCGGTCGGGGTGACGGCGGTCTTGGCGTAGTCGGCGGCGAAGACCCGCTCGATCGCGGCGACGTCGTTGGCGTCGGTGTCGATGACGCCGTAGTCGCGGTCGTTCGCGTAGTAGGCGGAGTCCAGGTTGCCGGTCATGATCAGCGACGTGGCGCCGTCCACCGTGACGGTCTTCTGGTGGGTGTAGACGAACGCCGTGGAGGAGTACGTCACCCCGACCCCGGCGGCCTTGAGGGCCGAGTAGGCGGAGCCGTTGACCGAGGTGTGCGCGCCGTCCAGGATCACCCGGACCTTGACGCCGGCCCGCTGACGGGCGATCAGGGCATTGACGGCGGTGGTGTCGCGCAGCTCGTACATGGTGACGTCGACGGACCGGGTCGCCGCGTTGATCAGGTTGTAGACGACGGTGTGGTCCTGGTCGGGGAAGACGATCGCGGTGTACATACCGGAGGCCGTGGTGGCGGCCTGGGCGGCGCCGGACAGCGGTATCAGACCGGCGGTGGCGAGCAGCAGGGCGCCGGCGCGGCGCGCCAGGGAGGCCAGGGGCATGGGGAAGCTCCATGGTCGGGTGACGGGGAACCTGGTGGGCGAAGCTGGACGGGCGAAGCTGGTGGCGGGAGGCTGCTGAAGGGATCCGGCGGGAGGGAGCCGGTGCGGGGGAGCATGCCGGAACGCGCGGTGAGCGCCCGAACAGCATGCGGCGCGGCCGTCAACGCGGGTAGACGACAGCAGGTAAAACCTTGGCTCCGGACCGGGAAACGAACGGGGCGGCCGACACGCCGATTCCCACAACGGACGATGCGGGCGAACCCGTTCACATTGCCTTCGACCGCCCCGGCCGGTGATAGTGATCTTCGATCGGCGCGGCCGGACGCCGCGTCAGCTGATGAGAGAGCCGAGGAACATGGCGAAGACCAGCCTCCTGCGTCCCCTCGCGGTGGCCGCCGCCGCTGCCGTCCTGATGGCGACCGGCGCCGTGCACGCTGCGGCCGCCGACCGGGGCGCCGCCGACGCGCCCGCCTCCGACATCCCCGGCGTGCTCGCCGCCCTTCAGGCCACCACCGGCGCAGGCGCCCCGGGCGCCTTCGCGGTGATCCGCGACCACGGCGACAAGGAGAACACCCGATCGGTATCGGTCGGCCGGGCCGACCTGGACGGGACCCCGATGAACTCCTCGTGGAGGTTCCGGGTCGGCAGCAACAGCAAGATGTTCACCGCCGTTCTCGTGATGCAGCTGGCGCAGGAGGGCCGGATCGACCTCGACAAGCCGCTGCGCGACTACCTGCCGGAGGGCACCCTGCCGGAGGGGTGGGCCATGACGGGCCGCCAGGTGATGGAGCACCGGGCGGGCGTCTACGACCACACCAACGACCTGCTGGAGCAGGCCGGCGAGGAGACCACCAGCGCGTTCGAGGCGCGCATCCGCACCAACGTGTACGACCCGCGCGACCTGGTGGCGATGTCGGTCAAGCACGGCGTGCAGTACACCCCCGGCACCCGCTACTCGTACTCCAACACCGACTTCGTGCTGATGGGCCTCGCGGTCGAGCACCTCACCGGCCAGCCGTTCGCGGAGGTGCTGAACGAGCGGATCATCCAGCCGCTCGCCCTGCGCAAGACCTCCTTCGTAGTGCCCGACCAGCAGATCCGGGGTGCTCACGTCACCGGCTACCTCACCAACGACGACCGCAGCAAGCCGCTGCTGGACTCCACCGCGCAGAACGGCTCCTGGGTGTGGAGCGCCGGTGCCGTCATCTCCGACGCCGAGGACCTCGACCGCTTCCTCACCGCGCTGCTGGCCGGCGGCGAGGGCGGGCTGGTCTCGGACGACTCGCTGCGGCAGATGACCGCCGCCCTGCCGACGCCCACCGCGAAGATCTCCTACGGCCTGGGGCTGCGCCGCATCTCGCTGTCCTGCGGGGACGTGTACGGCCACGGCGGCATCGTGCAGGGGTTCCAGACCCAGTCCTTCGTGACCCAGGACGGGCGGCGCAGCGTGGTGGTCTTCGCCAACGCCTCCAACAACGGCGCGGTGACGCAGGGGCTGATGAACACCCTGGAGCCGGCCTTCTGCGGCAAGAAGCCCGCGGTCGCGTCGAAGAAGTCCTTCGCGCCCAGCGCGGACGTCCGGGGCTCGGACCTCACCGACGGGCTGCCCGTGGTGGAGGACACCCGGATCTGACCCTGCGGCGCCCCCGTCCCCTCTCGCCACGGAGAGGGGACGGGCGCTCGTGTCAGTGCCCGGGCGGCCCCTGGAAACCGCCCCCCGGCCGGGGGCCGTTCGCGCTGAGGTCGCTGAGCGCCTCGGTGAGCAGTTCCCGGGCCTCCTCGGCGCGGCCCTGCTCGATCAGCGCGGTGCCGAGTTCGGTCAGCGTCTTGGTCATGCTGTCCGGCCGGCCGACCGCCTCGTAGTGCGCCAGGGCCTGCCGGTAGGCCTTCTCGGCGGCCGACCAGCGCTTCAACGCCGCACGGTCCAGGCCCAGTTCGTGCGCGGTCATGGCCGCGAGCAGGTTCATCAGCGGCGCGGACCAGCGCTCCACCAGCTCCAGCGCGCCGGCCAGGGCCCGCCGGCGGGTGTCCACGGCCTCCTCGGCCCGGCCGGACTCGCGCAGGCAGTTGGCGGCGCCGCGCAGGGTGACCAGCCGGCCGATCATCGCCGAGCGGTTGTCGACCTCGGCGAAGGCGTCCGCCGCCCGTTGGAAGGCGTCGATCGCCTCGCGGTGCCGCCGCAGGTAGCGCAGGCCGGAGGCGAGGTAGGTGAGAGCCCAGCCCTGCTGCTCCCGGTCGCCCAGGGCCTGGGCCAACTCCAGTCCTTCGGCGGCCAGTTCGATGCCGCGCTGGTAGCGGTGCAGACAGGTGACGTACGTCCAGGCCAGGTAGTTGACGTGCACCGCCTCGGCCTGCCGGTCGCCGAGCGCGCGGGCGGCGTCCACCGAGAGCTGGAACACCTCCGCCCAGATCCCCCAGCTGAGCAGCCGGTCGGAGAACCAGTGCATGGCCTCGGCGGTGTCGATCACCTCCCGGTGGCGGCCGGTCCGCTGCGCCTGGTGCAGGGCGGCCAGCCACTCCAGGTGCTCGTATTCCAGCCAGCGTGCGGCCTCGGTGAGGTGCGCGGGCGCGGAACCGGTGACCTCGGCGCCGTCCTTGGCGTGCTCGGGGTCGAACCGCAGCCCGTAGGCGGCGGCTCGGTCGAGGAGCCAGCGCCCGGCCCGGGTGCGGGCCTCGGCCAGGTCCTCGGGGGCCTCGTCGACGGCCAGGCGCTCGCCCGCGTAGAGCCGCACCAGGTCGTGCAGGCGGTAGCGCTCCGAGGTGGCCGGCTGCACCAGTCCGGCGTCGACCAGTTGCTCCAGCACCAGTTCGGTCCGGGCCGCCGACCGGCCCGCGTAGGCGGCGGCGACCACCGCCGTGAAGTCCGGTCCGGCCGTCAACGCGCACCGCCGGAGCACCAGTTGGGACTCGGCGGGCAGGCGGCGGTAGGACAGCTCGAAGGCCGGGCGGACCGCCAGGTCGCCGGTCTCCAGCAGGTCCAGTCGGTACTCCTCGGCGGCCAGCTGGCGCACCAGGTGGGCGACCGGCTGCTGCGGGCGGGCGACCAGCCGCTGCCCGGCGATCCGCAGCGCGAGGGGCAGGTAGCCGCAGAGCCCGGCCAGTTCGGCGGTGGCGTCGGGCGCGGCCTCGATCCGCTCCCGGCCGGCGATCCGGGCCAGCAGGCCGGCCGCCTCGGCCGGAGCGAGCACATCCAGGCTCAGCCGGTGCACCGACTCCAGTCCGGGCAGCGCGTTGCGGCTGGTCACGATGGTCACGGCCGGTCCGGAACCGGGCAGCAGCGGGCGCACCTGGCTCTCGTCGGCGGCGTCGTCCAGCACCAGGACCAGCCGCCGCTCGCGCACCAGGGCCCGGTAGAGGCCGGCCCGTTCCTCCGTCCCGGCGGGCACCGCGGCGTCCGCGACGCCCAGGGCGCGCAGCACCTGGCCGAGGGCGTCACGGGCGGGCAGCGGGTGCGCGGACATGCCGCCGAGGTCGAGGGAGAGCTGGCCGTCCGGGAAGCGCGGGGCCAGGGTGTGGGCGGCGTGCAGGGCGAAGGCGGTCTTGCCGAGGCCGGGCTGACCGCTGACCAGCACCACCCGGGGGTGGGCGGGCCGGTCGTCCGAGGCCAGGCCGGCGAGCGCCGCGAGGGCGCCCTCGCGGGCGGTGAAGTCGGCGATGTCGCGGGGTAGGGCGAGGGCGCTCTGGCCCGCGGTGACGGGCGCTGTCCGGGGCGCTTGCTCCCTGCTCCCCGGGTCCCCGTTCCCCGGGTCCGTGGTCGCCGGATTTTCGGGCGGCGCCGCCTGGGCCCCGACCCGCGCCGGACCCGGCCGGACGCCGCGCGGGCGCCCGGACTGCGCGGCGCGGTCCAGCGCCTCCGTCTGCTCGCCGACCAGGCCCAGCGCGACGGCCAGGGCCCGGACGGTGCGCCGCTGCGGCCCGCGGGTGCGGCCCCGCTCCATGTCCCCGAGGGCGCGCAGGCTGACCCCGGCGGCCGCGGCCAGTTCCTCCTGGGTCAGGCCGGCCGCCACCCGGTGTTCGGCCAGCAGACGGCTGAACTCCCCCACGTCCGTGCCCGTTCCGCCGACCCCAGCCGCCATGCCCCGCCCCCACTCACTCGGTCCTGCCACTTCCGCACTTCTGCCTGGAATCACGCCGGGCGATCGGCACCAGGCAGAAGTATGCCCCGGCGGCGGAATTGCCCGCACCCGATCAATCGTCGACGTCTCTTCCCAGCTCAGGGGTACCGCCCGGGTGTCGGACGGTCCGGCGGCGAAGGCCGTTCCCCACGTCGGAACTGCCGGTAGTTCCGCCTGCGGTTCCGCTCTCTGGTGAACGGCTCGACGGCGGGTCGAGGTTCACATCGGGTTTTCCTCCGGTCTCCTCTCGGGCTTCCCATGGGTTTTCCGGGGGCCGGCGGGACGGTTCCGCCCATCGGGCGGCGGCTGCCCACCGGTCGGCGACCGCCCGTAGGTCAGCGGCCGCCCGTCGCCAGTGTCTCGGCGTGGCGCCGGGCCTCGGCCCCCTCCACGCCGCGGCCCAGCTCGCACAGCAGGTCCGCGAGCAGGCCGTGCGAGCGCGCCTCGAGCGCGGGATCGCCGACGGCACGGCCGAGGGCGACGGCGAGCCGGGCCGAGGACAGCGCGGCGTCGCGACGGCCGAGGGCGTGCAGGGCGCGGGTACGGCTGTGGGTGGCGAGGACGGCCTCGGCGCCGCCGGGGCCGGCGGTGGCTTCCCGGACGGCCTCGTCGGCGTGGGCGAGGGCCGGGCCAGGGTCGCCGGCCAGGACCAGGGCGTCGGCGAGTCCGGTGAGCGAGGGCACCAGCAGGTGTCCGGTGACCGGGGTCCGGGCGGCGGCCACCAGGTCGGTGAGCATGGGCAGGGCCCGCTCGTAGCGGCCGGCCCGCAGCAGCGCGGCGGCCACCCGGCTGCGGCAGTGGTGGCGCAGCGCCGCGTCACCGGCCCGGTCGGCCGCGGCGACGGCGAGGTCCAGCTGCTCGGCGGCGGTGCGGTGGGCCGCGCGGGCGATGTGCAGGACCGCGAGGTCGGTGCCGAGCCGGGCGACGGCCGCCGCGTCGCCGTCCGCGTGCGCGGCGCTCAGCCCGGCTTCGACGACGGCCCGCCAGTGGGTCCGGTCGTGGCCGGTGGCCTCGTACAACAGGGCGATCCGGTGGGCGAGTTGCCAGGACCCGGCGGTCCGTCCGTACTGCTCGGCGCACACCACGACGGCGCGCAGGGCGCTCTCCTCGCGGCCGAACCAGGCCGCCGCCCGCTCGCTGCCGCCGGCCGCAGCCGTGCACTCGGCCGTCCAGCCTGCGGTGACGTCCAGGTAGTGGGCGATCAGCCGGTCGAGGGCGACGAACCGTTCGTCGCAGGTGAGTTCGGCGGCCTGCCGGGCGGCGTAGCGGCGCACCAGCTCGCGCCGGGCGTAGCGGCCCGGGGTTTTCTCCTCCAGCAGGTGGACGGCGTCCAGCCCGGTCAGCAGGGAGCGGGTGGCGGCGGGCGGGAGGTCGGCGAGGGCGGCGGCGGTGTCGGTGTCGATCACCGCGCCGGGGTGCAGGCCGAGCATGGTGAACAGCCGGGCGGCGGCGGGCGGCAGCGTCCGGTACGTCCGGTCCAGGGCGGTGGTGAGGCCGATCGGGCCGCGGGCGGTGCTGGTACCGGTGCCGGACAGGGCGGCCAAGCCGGCCTCCTCGGCCGCGAGTTCGCGGGCGAGGTCGCCCGGGGTCCAGTCGGGTCGGGCGGTCAGCCGGGCGGCGGCCAGGCGCAGCGCGAGCGGCAGACGGTCGCAGCGCTCGGCGAGTTCGGCGAGTTCGGCGACGGTGTCCGGGTCTCCGCCGGTCCGGTCCGGTCCGAGGGTGCGGGCGAGCAGCGCGGCGGCGTCCTCGTGGCCGAGCGCGCCCAGCGGGAGCGGGACGCCGCCCTCGTGGACCAGTAGGTGGCGCAGGCGGCTGCGGCTGGTGACGACGGTGACGGGGGCCGGCCCTGGTTCTTCCCCGCCCTCGGTGTCCGCCGTCGGCGGGTCGGGCAGCAGGGGCCGGAGCTGCTCGTGAGAGGCGGCGTCGTCCAGCAGGATCGCCATCCGCCGGCCGGCGACGAGTTCGCGGTAGCGGCGGGAGCGTTCGGCGGTCGAGGCGGGGTGGGCGTCCGGGGCGACGCCGAGGGCGGTGAGGAACTCGGCCAGGACGTCGGCGGGTTCGCGTGGCCCGTCCGGGTCGAAGCCGCGCAGGTCGGCGCGGAGGAGGCCGTCCGGGAAGTGGCGGGTGCCGTGCCGTGCCGCCCAGTGCTGGACCAGGGCGGTCTTGCCGACCCCCGCCGGGCCGGTGACCAGGATCGGGCGGCCCGCCCGGGCCGCGGGCAGGGCCTCCTCCAGGCGGGCGAGTTCGGCGCCGCGGCCGACGAAGCGGCGGTCGGGTGGGGCGGGCTGCTCGCCGAACTGCTCACCGGCGCGGCGCAGTTCCGGTCCGGGCGGGCCGGGGAGCCGGGCGATCGCGCGCTCGTACCGCTCCCGCGCCTCCGCCCGCCGCCCGTCCTGCTCCAGGCAGCGGACCAGCCGGGCGGTCAGCGTCTGCCGGGACGGGTGGGCGTCGGCCGCCTCGGCCAGTTCGGCGGTCGACTCGCCGCCGCGGCCCACCCGGAGGAGTTCCTCGGCCAGCCGTTCCAGGGCGCGCAGTCGCAGGTCGGTGAGGTGCGGGAGCGCCCGCTCGCGCAGCAGGGCTGAGCCGCAGTCGGTGAGCGCCGGGCCGTGCCACAGGTCCAGCGCGGCGCGCAGCAGCGGCAGCGCGGGGCTCTCCGGGGCCGCATCCCTCGGGGCCGCCTCCCCCAGGGCCGTCTCCCCCGGGGCGACGGGCCCGGGCAGCGGGACGCCCGCCTCCTCGCAGAGGCGCGCGAAGCGCAGCGCGTCGACCCGGTCGGGCTCACCGGCCAGCAGGTAGCCGGAGCCCCGGGTGCCCAGCACCAGCCCCGGCCCGTCCAGCAGTTGGCGCAGCGCCGCGACGTGCCCCTGGAGGGCGGCCCGCGCGGTGGGCGGCGCCGCGCCGTCCCAGACCAGCTCGATCAGCTCCTCGGTGGCCACCGTCTGGTTCAGCCGCACGGCGAGCGCGCTCAGCAGCGCCCGCCGTTTGGGGGCCGAGGGCGTCACCGCCGTCCCGTCCTCCCGCCGCAGGACCACCGGCCCGAGCAGATCGATGTGCACGCGTCCCTCTTCTCCCCCACCCGCGGACTTCCGTCCGAGGATAGGCCCGACCTGCCCGTTCACGCTCTCGCGGACCGGTCGGGCCGCCGCGACCCGCGCTCGAACCGGACGTGGCGGTCGGCGTCGTGTCTCTCCGTCATGGCGGCACGGTATCCGGCGGGTCCGACACGAAGGACCGGGCCCCCTCGGGGATTCCGGCCCGGTGCGGGCCCGGGCGCGGGAGGCAAGGCCCCTCGGCGGTCGACGCAACCCGCACCCGCCCCGACCGCGTCCCCGGGGGCAGGAGCGGCGCGGCGCGGACCGTTTCGCGCATTACACTGCTCCACCCCGGGGACCACCCCGGGTGTGACGTGCGGCGATGGTGGGGGTACGTGGTGCGGATTCGGCTGCTCGGCCCGGTGGAGTTGCGGGTCGGGGCGGACGGCTTCGCCACGTTGGCGGGGGCGCAGCGGCGCGCGATCCTGGCGCTGTTGGCGCTGGGGCTCGGACGCGTGGTCTCCGTCGACCGGTTCTGCGAGGCGCTGTGGGGGGAGCAGCCGCCGGCCAGCGCGCGGGCGGCGGTGCAGGGGCATGTCGCCGCGCTGCGCAAGGTGCTCGCCGGCACGCCGTTCGAGCTGCACACCCGGGCGTCCGGCTACCTGCTGACCGGGCCGGCCGACGAGGTGGACGCGCTGCGGTTCGAGACGCTGACCACCCGGGCCGCCGAGCACGCCGGCACGGCCGGCTGCAGTGGCGGCGCCGAGGCGATCGCCCTGCTGGAGGAGGCCCTGCGGCTGTGGCGCGGCGAGGCCCTGGCCGACCTGCCCGACACCCCGCTGCGCACCGCCGCCGTGGACCACCTTAAACAGTCCCGCACCGCCGCCCTGCTCTGCTGGGCCTCGCTGCGGCTGCGCCAGGGCACCGGCGCGGCGGCGGTGGCCGTGCTGGAGCAGAACGTCCGGACCGACGGGCTGCGCGAGGAACTGGTGGCGCTGCTGATGCGCTGCCTGCGCCAGGCCGGACGGCCCGCGGACGCGCTGACCGCCTACCACCAGGCCCGGCAGCGCCTGGACCGCGAGCTGGGGCTCCGCCCCGGCCCGGCCCTGCAGGCCGCCCTCGCCGAGGTGCTGGCCGACGACCGCCCGGAGCGGGTGCCCGCCGCGCCCCCGGCCCCCGGGCCCGCCGCCCGCGTTCCCCACCGGATCCCCCGCCGGATGGTGGACTTCGTCGGACGGCAGGCCGAACTCGAGCGGCTCGACCACACCTGCGCCCCGGACCGCGCCGCCGACGGCCCGGTCCTGGTGGTCGGCCCCGCCGGGGTCGGCAAGAGCGCGCTGGTCACCGCCTGGGCGCACCGGGCCGCCGCCCGCTTCCCCGACGGCCGGCTGCACGCCGACCTGCGCGGCCTCGCCCCGACCGGCCCGGCGCAGCCCGACGCCGTCCTCGCCGACTTCCTGCACGCCCTCGGCGTCCCGGCCGACACCGTCCCCGCCGACCGCGCCGGACGCGCCGCGCTCTTCCGCGAACGCACCAGGGGCCGACGGCTGTTGGTGGTCCTGGACGACGCCGCCGACCCCGATCAGGTCGCCGACCTGCTGCCCGAAGGGCCCGGCTGCGTTGCGGTCGTCACCAGCCGGGGCTCGCTGGAGGACCTGGTCGCCCTCGACGG
Organism: Kitasatospora sp. NPDC051164; assembly: GCF_044455625.1. NCBI lineage: Bacteria > Bacillati > Actinomycetota > Actinomycetes > Kitasatosporales > Streptomycetaceae > Kitasatospora > Kitasatospora sp. NPDC051164. The sequence continues at coordinate 152,651 of NZ_JBITFB010000005.1, forward strand.
GGCCGCCCTGCTGCGGCTGGCCGCCCTGCCCGAGGACGACGCCCTGCTCCTCCTGGAGCGCGCCCTGACGCCCGAACGGGTGCGCGCCGATCCGGAGGCCGCCGCCCGCCTCGTCCTCCTCTGCGACCGGCTGCCGCTCGCCCTGCGGATCGCCGCCGCCCGCCTCGCCGCCCAGCCCGACTGGACGGTCGCCGAGCTGGCCACCGAACTCGCCGACGAACAGACCCGGTTGGCCGTCCTGGACGCCGACGGCACCCTCGGCATCCGCGCGCAGCTGCAACTGACGTACCGTCGACTCTCCGAACCCGCCGCCGACCTGCTCACCGCCCTGGCCGTCCACCCCGGCGGCGAGGTCGACACCCCGACGAGCGCCGCACTGCTCGGCACCGACACCGCCACCACCCACCGGGCGCTCGGCGAACTGGCCGCCCACCACCTGCTCACCGGCACCGCCCCCGGCCGCTACGGCCGCACCGACCTGGTCCGGCTGTTCAGCGCCGGACTGCTCGCCGAACTGCCCGAACGGCGACGACGCCTGCTCCGGGAACGCCTGGCGGACTACTACCTCGCCGCCCTCCAGCACTGCGGCTGCTACCTCGACCCCGGCCAGGAGGACTCCGACTCCCCCACCCACCCGCCGCAGGCCCTTCCGCCCGCCGGTGACATCCGCACCGCGCTCGACTGGTTCCGCGCCGAGGAACCCGCCGTCCACGCACTCGTCGGCGCCACCGCCGACACCGACCCCGAACGCGCCTGGCGGCTCGCCCTGACCAGCGGCTCGCTCTACTACGGCGCCAGCCGCTTCACCGACTGGCTCGCCACCGCCCGGGCAGGCCAGGAGGCGGCCGAACGGTGCGGGGACCCGGTCGCGGTCGCACTGCTGCACAACTGCCGGGCGCAGGCCCTGGTCGCGCTCGAACGCCGGCACGAATCGGCGGAGGCGGCACGAAAGGCGGTGGCCGCCACCGAATCCGTCGACGGGCCGCGGGCCGCGTCCGCGCGCGTCCGGGCGCTCGCCACCCTCGCCTTGGTCACCGCGATGCTCGGCACCACCGCCGAAGCCGAACGGCTGGCCGCCTCCGCCACCACCCTCGCCCTGGCGTCGGGCAACCGCCGACGGCTGGTCGACGCCAAAGTCCACCAGGGCTGGGTCCACCTGGCCGGCGGCGACCGGGAAGGCGCGCAGCGCTGCTCCCGCGAGGCCCGCGAGCTACTGCCGCCCGCTCCCGTCACCCAGGTCCACCTCTGGTCACTGCTGACCGAGGCACAGGCCCTCCCGCCGACCGTCCGCGACGAGACCGCCGACCTCGCCTGGCACCGGCTGCTCGCCGCGTGCGAGGAGGCGGGCCTGCTCTACCTGCACGCGGTCACCGAACAGTCCTACGCCGCCCACCTGCTGGCCCGCGGCCGGGAACCGGAGGTGGGCGGCCGACTGCGCATCGCGCTCGACCGCTTCCGCGCCCACGAGCGGCAGGCCGGCTACCTGAGCGAGTTCACCACCAGCCTGGAGGAGTCGCTCAACCTCCGCTCCACCGGCTGGCCACCGGGCCGCTGAGGCGGGCGAACGGGCAGCGGGCGGCTGAAGCGGGCCGACCGTCAGCGGACGGTCAACGGGCGGCCGAAGCGGGCCGCTGAGCCGGCACGGTCACCGGACCGGCCGCGGCGGCGCCGCCCTCCGCGGCCGCTGCCGCCGTGCGGACGGGCGGGGCGTACCCGTGCTCCGCCGCCAGGACCGGGCGCAGCGCCCGAATGGCGTAGAAGTTGCGGGACTTGACCGTCCCCGGCGGCACCCCCAGCCGGGCCGAGGCCTCCAGCACCGACCGGTCCTTCAGGTGGAGCTCGACCAGCACCTCCCGGTGGTGCTTCTGCACCCGGCGCAGCGCCAGCGCGATGTCCCGGGCGACCACGACCTGTTCGTACGGGTCCTCGGCGAGCGGGCGGTCCTCCAACGGCTCACCGATGACCTCCTTGGCGCGGGCGGCGGCCATCCGGTAGTGGTCGATCGCGATCCGCCGGGCCACCGTGAACAGCCAGGGCCGGCTCTGCTCGGGCCCGGCGCTCAGTGCCTCCGGGTGCTGCCAGGCGCGCAGCAGGGTCTCCTGCAGGATGTCCTCGGCCTTGCCGCGGTCCCCGCCCGTGGCCCGCAGCAGCGCACGCAGCAAGTAGCCGCCGTGCAGCCGGTGGATCTCGGCGAGCGTCTCGGGGTCGAGGGTCGGACGGACCGGGCGGCCCGGGGCAGTGGCAGCCCCCGCCGCGTCCGACGGACCCCCGGAGGGCTGGGCGACGGGCGTGGACTGGGCGACGGACGGCTTCGACACGCGCTACCTCTCAGATCGGGCAGGGGGCACGGCACAGACAGGACACCGCTGGGCAGCCGGCCGGACGTCCCCGGCAGCGGCTACGACAGCACACTGCCGGAGCCCGCCAAGTCCTCACCAACGATCCGCCAACGCCCCGACTCACGGCACCCGGGCCGCCGCCGGATGCCGTGTCAGCCGGCCCCGGCCACGCGCGGCAGGCCCCCGCCGAACCCCTCGATCAGGCGGCGGTCAGCGTCCGTTGAGCTCCCGCACCAGGTCCTCCACCCCGTCCTCGCCCCGGTGCTCGATCAGCATCGCGACCCATCTCGCCAACCGCTCCCGCTCCGCCGCCGACCACCCCGACGCCGACGGATGCTCGTCCACCACCAGCGCCGAGGCCACTCTCAACAACCCCGACGGCGCCGATCCCGGCCGCCACCGCCCCTGCGGCACCGCCCGCAACGCCAACCGGCGGGCGACCGCGATCACCACCTCCGCCGACGCCTCCGGCACCCCCAGCCCGGTCGGCCCCGCCCCACTCGGCGCACCCGCCCGCACCAGCGCGGCGACGAACTCCCGCGCCTCCGGCCCGTCCACATCCATCCCGCGGCCCTCCCCCGTCCCGATCACGGGACTCACGCTCCTTCCACCTCGATGACACTCAGCAGACGCCGGGTGCCACCGAACGACGGTACCGAGCGGTAGCCGGTCGAGCAGGGGAATTAGTGCGTACGACCGGACGGGCGGACGCACGGCACAACCTCCCGGCACGACAAGGGGAGCGAGGCGCGCCCTGCCCCGCTCAACGGTCCCCCCGCCGGGAGTGGTTCAGGTGAACCGGAACGGAACCTTCGACCGTAGTCCCGGCTGTACGGGCCGACCGGAGGCAGGGTCGGGCGCAACACGGACCGGAAGGTCGGACGATGGCTTTCACCGACGGCACCCCCGGTGTCGGCACCGACGTCCCCGCCGCCCCCGACTACTCGCCGGCGGCCTGGCCCGAACCCGTCGCCCTCCTCCCCCGGCAGCCGCTGGACCTGCTCGGAACCGTCCTGATCCCCGCCCCCGAACGGCAGTTGTTCACCCGCGGCCCGGACACCGACCCAGCCACGGCCCCCCAGCCGCCGACCGGCCCCGCCACCCCAGCCGCAGCCGCACCACCCGCCGCGATCGCGGCGGTTGCGGCAGTCGCGGCACCGGACACCCCGGCCCTGCGCCGTGCACCCGCCGGCCCGCGCACCCGCCGCCTCACCCTTCCCGGCAGCGCGGAGACCCGGCGCCGACACCTCCTCGACCGCATCCGCGTACCCCTGCGCGCCTGCCACCGCATCGCCGTCCTCGGCAGCCCCACCGAAGGCATCACCACCGTCCTCGGCGCCCTGCTCGCCGAACACCGCGCCGACCCGGTCCTCGTCCTCGTCCCCGGCGGCCCCGCCCAGGGCGAACACCGCACAGCCGGCCGACTCGTCGTGCACGCCGTCCAACCGGACCCCGCCACCCTCCCCGCCACCCTCACCGAACTCAGCGGCCACTACCCGGTGATCCTCGCCGACACCACCGCCTCCCCCGTCGACCTCCGGCTACCCGCCGTCGAACTCGCCCACCAACTCGTCCTCTGCGAACCCTCCTCGGCCACCGGCGCCCACAACGCCAACACCCTCCTCGACCACCTCACCGCCCTCGGCCACCACGGCCTGGTCCACGGCGCGGCCACCGTCTTCACCCCCGCCCCACCCGCCGACCGCCCCATCGCCGAACGCGACCTCCTCACCCACTTCCGCACCCGCTGCCGCGGCGCCGTCGCCCTCCCACCCCACAACCCGGCCGACCCCACCACCCTCCGTCCCCGCACCCGCGACGGCTACCTCGAACTCGCCGCCCTCATCGGCGACGCCATGGCCGACCGCCAAGGGTGACGCCGCCCCCGCTACCGCCCAGCCCGGAGGGTGACGGCGGTGGGTGGCGACATGGCGGGACGGCTGCGGGGTGCCCCGTTTTCGAGCCTGCCCTCGACCGAACGTCACCGCAACGGGGCCTGCCGCAGCACGCAACCCCCTCACCAACCCGGGTACCTGCCCGAGGCGGAGCGACAATGGTGGCGTGGCTTGGGTGGGGCGTGGCCCGGCCGGCCGGGAGCTACCGCACTTCGCCCCTCCTCCGCCCGCCCCGGGCACGGGCCCGGATGGTGATCGTGGCAAAAGCGGGGGCAAGGGTCGTGGCGCGGGCGGCTCCAGGAGCTGCCGAAGCTCGGACCGCCGCGCACCCCTCGTCCGCTCGTGCGCCCGGCCCGGGCACGGGCCTCACTGCGGGCACGGGGGGGCGATGGCTGCCGAAGGGAGCACCCTTCCCTCAGTTCTCCTCCACGCGGCCCGGGCGCCAGCCTCGGGTGCGGGCGCGGGGGGTGACGGCGGCGGCTGCGGCTACCAGGGCGGCGGTGGCGAGGGAGGCGAGGGCGATGGTGGTGGCTTGGGTGGGGGCGTTGGTGGCGGGGCGGGTGGGGGGCATGGCGAGGGCGGCTGCGGGGGGTGCCGGGGTGGTGGGGGCGGGGTCGGGGAGTTGGGTGACGGCGGTGACGGGGTCGATGGTGCCGTAGCCGTACTGGGGGTCGGTGCTGTGGTAGGCGGTGGTTTCCAGGCGGCGGGTCAGCTGGTCGACAGTGAGGGTCGGGCGGTAGCCGAGGGCGAGGGCGGCGGTGGCGGCGACGAAGGCGGTGGCGAAGCTGGGGCCGACGCCGGTGTAGTAGCCGCCGGGGGTGGGGCCGGGGCCGGTGACGGCGTCGCCGGGGGCGGCGAGGTCGACGCGGCCGCCGACCGGGACGGCTGTGGGGCCGTCCGGGAGTGCGCCGCCGGGGGCGAGGTCGCGGACGGCGAGGACCTCGGGGTAGGCGGCCGGGTAGGCGGGGCCGGGTTTGGCGGTGCCGGACTGGCCGGTGTCGGTCGGGGCGGTGTCGGGGGCGGCGGGGGCGACGATCAGGGCGCCTTTCGCGCGGGCTGCCCGGACGGCGCCGGCGAGGGCGTCGTTGCCGCTGGGGAGGGCGACGGCGACCGCGATGATGCGCGCGCCCCGGTCGGCCGCTGCCGTGATGCCCTGGGCGAGGAGGTCGGCCGAGGCGACCCCGGCCTCGTTGGTGACGGAGACGGCGAGGATTCTGGCGCGTGGCGCGACGCCGGCGAAGCCCGTCCCCCCGCGTTGGTCGGCGGCGATCAGGCCGGCCAGAAAGGTGCCGTGGCCGACGCAGTCCTGGGTCGGGTCGGCGCCGCCCGGGAGCGGGGCGTAGTCGAGGCGGCCGGTGAGCAGGCCGCTGCCGTCCTTGACTCCGGAGCCGAGGACGGCGACGGTGACGCCTTCGCCCCGGCTGAGGGGCCAGACCCGGTCGGCCCGTAGGAAGGTCTGCGGCCAGGGGGTGAGTTGGGTGCCTTTGGTGGATGCCGGGAGGCAGCCGGCCGCTTTGCCGCCGGGGTCGCGGCGCAGTTGGGTGACGCCGGGCAGGGTGTCCGGGGAGTCGGCGGCGGCCGCGCTGCCCGCCGAGGGCAGCAGCAGGCCGGCGGCCAGCAGCGCCGCCGTGCCTCGTACGGCGGGCAGACCCACACCCCTCGCGGAGACCCCCCTCACGGGCACCCGCCTCACGCGAAGCTACCGATCCGCTCGGTCGGGATGTCCTGGGGCAGCAGGAGGCTGAGTTCGTCCAGGTCCGCGATGTCCAGCCGGGACAGCCGCCCCGCCTGGCGGGTGATCATCGCTTCCAGCATCTGCCGCGCGAAGCGTCCGTTGCCGAAGGAACGGTCGCGCGGGACGACCGCGAACAGTGTGGCGAGTGCCGCCAGGGTCTCCGGAGTGCAGCTGTACCCGGCGGTTTCGGCCTGGAGCCGGACGATGGTGACGAGTTCGTCGTCCGCGTAGTGGTCGAAGGTGATCTCGCGGGAGAACCGGGAGGCCAGGCCGGGGTTGGAGGCAAGGAAGCCGCGCATTTCCTCCTGGTAGCCGGCCACGATGACGACGACCTCGTCGCGGTGGTCCTCCATCAGCTTCATGAGGGTGTCGACCGCTTCCTGGCCGAAGTCGCCGCCGGCGCCGTGGCGGGGTGTCAGCGTGTAGGCCTCGTCGATGAAGAGCACGCCGCCGCGGGCGCGTTCGAAGGCGTCCCGGGTGAGCTGGGCGGTGTGGCCGATGTAGCGGCCCACGAGGTCGGCGCGGGCGGTCTCGATGAGCTGGCCGGCGGGCAGCACCCCGAGTTCGGCGAGGAGTTCGCCGTACAGCCGGGCGACGGTGGTCTTGCCGGTGCCGGGCGGACCGGAGAAGACCAGGTGGTGGCTGATGGTGGCGGCGGGCAGGCCCGCCTCGATCCGGCGCCGGGTCTGCTTGGTGAGGTTGACCAGGTCTTCGACCTGTTCCTTGGCGGCGGCGAGGCCGACCATGGAGCGCAGCCGGTCGAGCAGGCCGGGCTCGTCCGGCTTGCTGTCTCCGGCGACGGCCGCGGCGGCCTGCTCGCCGACGTCACCGGGCAGCAGCTGGGTCAGTGCGACGTTGTCGAAGTTCTCCAGTTCGGCGAGCCGGGAGGCCTGCCGGTCGACCATCTCCTCGAACACCTTGCGGGCTGCTCGGCCGTTGCCGAAGTCGGCGCCCTTGGGCATCCGTTCGAAGTGGACGGCGAGCGCTTCGCGGGTGCCCTCGGCGAGTTCGTAGCCGTGGCCGGCGGCGGCGTGTCCGACGATCGTGGTGAGTTCGTCGACGCTGTAGTTCTGGAACTCGACGGTGCGGCTGAACCGGGAGGCCAGGCCGGGGTTGGAGGCGAGGAACTCGCGGATCTCGACCTCGTATCCGGCGACGATGACCACCAGGTCCTCGCGGTGGTCCTCCATCAGCTTGACCAGGGTGTCGATGGCTTCGCGGCCGAAGTCGGGGCCGGTGCCGCCGGAGCCGGCCGACAGGGTGTACGCCTCGTCGATGAAGAGCACGCCGCCGAGGGCCTCCTTGACGACCTCGGTGGTCTTCAGGGCGGTTCCGCCGATGATCGAGGCGACCAGGTCGGCGCGGGCGACCTCGACGAGGTGGCCGCTGCGCAGCACACCGAGTTCGGCGAGGATGGCGCCGTAGAGCCGGGCGACGGTGGTCTTGCCGGTGCCGGGCGGCCCGGCGAAGACCAGGTGGCGGCTCATCGGGAGGGCGGGCAGGCCGGCCTGTTCGCGGCGCCGGGCCAGCTTGTTGAGGTTGACCAGGGTGGCGACCTGCTCCTTGACGCCCTCCAGCCCGACCAGGGTCTGCAGGACGGCCTGCGGACCCTGGGGGCCCTGCGGCCCGGCGTCGGCGGGGCCGGACTGCGGGGTCCCGTCGGCGGGTGCGCTCTCCCCGTCGGTGGTGACGGCGGTGCCGGGCGTGGCGGCGGCGACCGCCGCCGAACCGTGGGCGTCCGGTGACCGGTTGTCCCGGCTGTCGAGGTTCTCGACCGCGAGCCGGTCGGTCGTCTCGGTCTGCCGCAGGCCCGCGCCCTGGTTCTCGGCGGCCAGGCAGTCGGTGAGCCGGACGGGCTCCGCGGACTCGGAGCGCAGCCCGTCCACGGTGTTGTCGATGAGCTGGCAGGAGGTCAGTGTGGCGCGGGCGCCGGCCATCAGGTGGAGTCCGTGGCGGCGGTTGGTCCGCAGCCGGGAGCGGGTGGCGGTCAGTTCGCCGCCGCGCTCGACGCTCGCGCCGTCGAAGGCGTTGTCGGTGGAGTCGACGTCGCGCAGGGTGGCGACGCCCTCGGTGCCCACCGAGATGCCGCAGGACTTGCTGCCGCGCACCTGGCTGCCGCCGAGGTAGGTGTTGGCGCCGTCGGCGATCCGGATGCCGTGGTTGCCGGAGTCGAGCACGGTGGCGTCCTCGATCCGGCCGCGCCCGTCGCGCAGCACCTCGATCCCGTGGCCGCCGGCGGCGGTGACGGTGGTGCGGCGCAGCAGCGGGTTGGCGCCGTCGCGCACCACGATGCCGACGCCGGCCGCGTCGCGGACCTCCAGCCGGTCGAACTCGGCGGCGCTCTCCCCGGTGAGTTCGACGCCGTCGGTCTCGGCGTCGCGCACCACCGCCCGCACCAGGCCGGGGCCGGCCGACTCGCCGACGTGGATGCCGGCCTGGGCGGGGGCGGTGACCTCGCAGTCCTCGAAGGTGCCTCGGGAGCGGCCCGTGATGTGCAGGCCGTGCCCCTGGGGGCGCACTGCGCGGCAGCGGCGCAGCAGCGGGTCGGTGCCGTTGGTGAGCACGTAACCGTGGCCGCGGACGGCGGTGACGGTGCAGTCCTCCAGGACGACCCGGGCGGTGGAGCCGACGAACACGCCCAGCGCGCTGTCGCGGATCTCGGTGCGCAGCAGCCGCGTGGTGCTCTGCTCCTCCAGGGCCACGGCGGGCTTGTCGGTGGCGGAGATCTCGCAGTCCTCGACCACGCCGCGCGCCTCGCCGTTGGCGCAGACGCCGTTGCCGCGGGCGTCGCGCAGCACGCAGCGCCGAACGGTCGGGTTGGCCCGCTCGCCGATCACCAGGGCGGAGGTGCCCAGGTGCTCGATGACGCTGTCCTCGATGACACTGGCGCCGGTGGACGTCTCGACCAGCCCGGCGCCGGCCGGATTGACCACCCGGCAGCCGCGCATGGCGAGTTCGCCCTGCTGGCGGGTGAGCACGGCGGTCCACGCGTTGCCGGCCACCTCGCAGTCCTGGAGGGCGAGTTGACCGCGCGGAACGTCCACGGCGGGCAGCTCGTCGTCCTGCCCCTGCAACACCAGTCCGGTCAACTGGACGGCTTCGGTGAGCACCTGGACCACCGAGCCGCGCCGCGGACTGATCCGCACACTGCCCCGGACGTCCTCGGCGGTGATGCTCACCACCTTGGTGAGCACCAGGTTCTCGTCGTACCGGCCGGGGCGCACCGAGATCACCGCGCCGCTGCGGGCGGCCTGGAGGGCTTCGCCGATCGTGCGGTAGGAGCCGGGCTCCCGCTGCTCCGCGCAGACCGTCAGCACCGGGCGCGACATGCCTGGGGTTCCCTTCGTCGTGGGGCGTGGTGGTTCTTCGGTGGTTCGGGCATGCGGTGTCGGGGCGTGCGGCGTCAGGGCGTGCAGGTGGCACGCACCGCGCTGGCGGCGTGGTGGGCCAACTTGGCGCCGCTGCTCCAGTCGACGCCGCGGCTGTGCAGGGTGAGGGAGATCGGGCCGCGGTAGGGGAACGGCCCCTTCGTCACCCAACTACCCAGACTGGCCGTCTGGTTGATGGTGAACGAGCCGACCGAGCCGCCGCCGCTCTGCACCGTGTAGTAGCTCGGGTTACCGCCGACCTGCTTCACGTTGCTGCTGGCCGGGATGTAGACGGCCAGGGTGCAGCTGGTGACCTTGTCCAGGCTGAAGGTCCAGACCACCGAGTTGCTCTTGTCGTCGTTCGCGTCACCGGACATCGGCATCGAGGCGTAGGTGCCGTTGCAGCCGTCGCCGCTGTAGCCACCGGAGTTGTTGCGCCAGCCCTTGTCGCCGTCGTCGTACCAGCCGTAGGTGCGGTAGTTGCCGCAGTACGGGCCGGCGACCGCGGTGACCGGCGCCGGCTGCTTGGCGACCGGCGGCGGGGCGGGGTTCTGGGCCCCGGCCGGCGGCGGGGCCGGCTGGTTCGCCGGCGGCTGGTTCGGGGCGGGCTGGTTCGGCACGGGCTGCTGGGGCGCGGGCTTGGCAGCACCGGCGCCGCCACCGGCCGGGGCGGGGCCCGAACCGCCCTGGGCCGGGCCGCCCCCGCCGGTCGCGCTGCCGCCGGTCCCCACCGGGTTGGCCGCTCCACCGGGCTGCGCCGCGACGCCGGAACCCCCGCCGCCACCCGTGCCGTTCGGGGCCGACGCCGGCTGGTCACCCGTGGCAAGCGGGACCGATCCGGCGTCCACCGGCGGAACGACCGCCCCGGGCTGCCCGTCCGGGGCGGGACTCCCGCCGCCGACGCCGCCGTGCTCGTCGTAGCCGGGCACGAACCCGCTACCGCCGTCCCCGCCACCCTGCCCGTACCCGGGCGGCGCGTCGGCCTGGGCCGGCCCGTGCTTGGGGTCGTTGCCGCCGAGCTGCGTCACCACCACCGAGGTGCCGACCAGCACCAGACCGACCGCGACGGCCGCCGCGATCATCGGCCGGGACACCCGGCCCGGCCGCGGACCCGGATCCGTACCCGACTCGGTGGACGACTCACCGACCACCGCGGCGGCCAGCGCCTCGGGCGTCCCGGCCGCCGAGGGAGCCGCGACGGCGGGGGCCGCGACGGAGGCGGCAGAGGCGGGAGCGGGCACGGGAGGCGCGGCCGGGGTCACGGCCGGCTTTCCTGCCTGCGCCCCGGCCTTGGGCGCGTTCTCGGACGCGTTCATGGGCGCGTTCTCGGGGGCGTTCTTGGGGGCACGCTCTGCTTCGGCCCCGGCCCCGCCGACGGCTCCCGCCTGCGCGGGCAGCACCGCGGTCGGGGCGCCCGCCGCGGCCTCCGCCGCCGTCCCGGACGCCGCCTCCGCAGACTCCGCTTCCGCGGACTCCGCTTCCGCGGACTCCGCCTCGGCGGCCAAAGCCCAGTTCACCGTCGGAAGTTGGAAACCGGACGGCTTCCGACCCGGCTCGCCGCGCTGCTCCTCGCCCACCATGCATCCCCTGTGTTCGACGACACTCCTGTGGGGAGGTACGGCCAGACCGGCCCGCGCGGTTCAGCCGGTTCCGCCCGCCTTCAGGAGCCGACGGTCCAGACCGGCTCCTCGGCCGCCTCCGGCGGGGTCAGCACGAACGAGACCGCCCGCTCCAGCACCTCCTGCTCCGGCTCCGCCCACGGCCCGTCACCCTGGGCGCGGACGTGCGCGAGCAGCTCCGGGTCGGGCGCCAGCCCGTACTCCTCGAGGTAGTACGTCACCGTGTCGGTCCAGATCCACCGGCCGTCGGTGCGGAAACCCATCGGGACGACACCGCGCAGGCTCGGATCGACCACGTCGTCCATCAGCATCGTGGTCAGCAGCACCGCCGCCCCCGCCCGCAGGTAGCGGGCGACGGCCTCGCGCTCCCCGCCCGCCGCGAGCCGCGGCCGGTCCGGCCCGAAGCCGGGCCCGGTCACCGGGTCCACGACGTCGAACACCGCCGCGAGCCGGAACCCGTCCCGCACCGTCTCGCCCATGCCGCACTCCTCCTGCTGGTCTTTTCCCTACGCTACGTCCCACGGACGGCCGGGCGTCCCCGGTTCACCGGAGCCGGCACGAGCGAGGAGCCGTCCATGGCGGGCCTCCGTGCCGGGCCTCCGTGCCGGGCCTCCGTGCCGGGCCTCCGTGCCGGGCCTCCGTGCCGGGCCTCCGTCCGGGGTCGGCTCCGGAGTCACCTCCGGGGGTCCGGACCGCGTGCCCCGAGGGGCCTATCCCGTCCCCGAGCCGAGATCGAGCGTGTAGCGGGCGAGGTCCGCGGGGCGGGCGCGGTCGGTCGGGGCGACGGCGTCGCGACGGGCGAGCCAGCTGCGGAGGCGCTCGGGGGCCGGGCGGACTCCGCCGATCTCGTGCAGCAGGACCCGCGCCGGGTGACCGGCGTCCGGGTCGGGTGCCTGGACGTCGACCACTTCGAACTCCGTCCCCGGGGCGAAGATCACGGTCGGCTGGTCCCCCAGTTCACCGAAGGCCGAAGTGCGGCGGCCGCCGACGGACCAGATCGCGAACTCGATCCCTAGGTCCTCGCCGAGTTCCGCACCCGGCGCCGCCAGACCGGTCACCGGTGCCCGTTCGGTCAGGACCGTGCCCGGGGTGTACGCGCCGAGGCCGGTCCCCTCGGCCGGGCCCGCGACCAGCACACCGCCGTAGTGGCTCGGCAGCCGGCGCAGGCCGGCGGCGAGGCACCGCAGGTACGGGCCGTAGCGGCCGGGTGCACCGGAGCGGGCCGCCGCGAGGAGCTCGGCGCGGGGAGCCAGGGGGGTGCAGTCGCCGTGCTGCAGCAGCACGGCGACCAGTTCGGGCCTCGGGTCGACCGCCTCCGACCGGGTGCGGAGGCTGGGCAGCCGGGTGGCGACGTCCTCGGCCCGCCGCGCGAGCCGCTGGTAGGCGGGCCCGAGCTGGGACACCAGGGCCGCGCGGTCCTCGGCGGGAGTGCTGGGCGCTCCCGCCGCCGGGGACACGGCCACCGGGGCGGGCACGGGCGGCGCGGGTACGGGTACGGGTTCCGGCTCTCGTTCTGGAACCGGCTCCGGGTCGGGGGTCGGCTCGGGTTCCGGCGCTGGTTCGAGTTCCGGCTCCGGGTCGGCCTCGGGCTCCGGCTCGGGCTCCGGATCCGGCTCGACTGCGCTCGAGGACACCGGACTTGACGCCTCGGGAGCCGGCTCCTGCGGCACTGCCGGGGCTTCCTCTGCCTCGGTCACCGGACGAGGGTCCGGAGGCGTCGCCTCGAACTGCCCCCCGGAGGTCGCCACCGTGACGGCGGGCGTCGGCGCGGCCACGGGTTCGGGTTCCGGTTCAACCTCGGGTTCGATCTCGGGCTCGATCTCGGGCTCGACCTTGGGCTCGACCTTGGGCTCGAGCGTCGGCTTCGGCTCAGGCGTGGGCGCCGGCTCGGCCTCGACCTCACACTCCGGCTCCGGCTCCGGCTCGGGCACCGGCACCGGCACCGGCACCGGCACAGCCGTCAGCTCAGGCTCGGCGGCAGCCCCCGCTTCCGCCCCGGCCCAGTCCAGCCCGTACAGCCGCGCGCAGAACCGCCCGACCGCCGCGGACCCGATGTCCAGCGTCCCCGCGACGGCGAGTGCGAGGCGTACTGTTCCCGGCGGGAGTGCGCCGAGCAGGGAGCCGAGGTGGTCCCACAGGGTCTCGGGGACCGGGCGTCCCGGGGCACCGACGACGAGTACCGGCTGTGCGGGGTCGGGGCGGCGCAGTCGTGGTCCCCGGTCCGGGGTGGCCGCGGGGCGGAGCCAGAGGCCGGCAGCGACTGCCTCCAACTCCCAGCCGGGGAACGCCGGGTAGCGTGCCGGGCCGGGTGCCGGGGGCAGGTCGGGCCGGGTGCGCCAGCCGACGGCGGTGACGGTGCGCTCGCTCGGGCGGGCGACCAGTTCGGTGAGGTACGGTTCCCAGCCCTCGGCGCCGTCCGCGCCTACGTGGACGTGCCGGGTGCCGGCCCCGGCCCCGGCCGGTACCGGCACACCGACGGCCGCCCACACTTCCTGGCGGAGCGAGGCCGCCGACACCGCGGCCAGTTCGATGAGTTGGACCGGCTCGGCCCACGGCGCGCTCAGCGTGAGGCGTTCCGGCCTGCCCGTCGTCGTTTGCAGCAGCGCGGCGGCGTTGGCGAGTTGGGTGCCGCTGGGCAGCGGTCCCTCCGGTTCGCCGAGGACGAGCAGCAGTCCGTCGTCCGCCGTGACGGCCCGGTCGAGTACGGCCGGTCGCTCCGATCCCACGGCGGCCTCGGTGATCCAGTACGCGCCGCCGGCCAGCGGGGTGATGGTCGCGGCGGCCGGCCAGTGGGGACCGAGCGGCACCGTTCCGGCGCCGGGCCGGCACCGCCACCAGGTTCCGTCGACGGCCGGCAGCGTGCCGTCCGTCTCGACGCTGACCACGGAGTCGGGTGCGACGACCGTCAAACCGCAGCGCCTGGCCAGCAGTTCGGCGGGTCGGCGGCCGTCCGGCCCGACCGCCGCCAGGCCGGAGGCGGCGAGCACCAGCGTCTCGGCCCCGCGTTCGCGCGCGACCTGCGCGAGTTCGTCCAGCGAGGCCAGCAGGACGGGTGCCGCGTCCGCGGCGGCGGCGAGCAGCAGCAGCGCCCGCGGTTCGACGGGGACGGCTGCCAGCGCCTCGGCCAGTCCGGCCGCTTCCGCGCCGGGCGGCGCGATGACGTAGTGCGGGCCCAGTGCCCGCAGCGTCGAGCCGCCCGTCCCGGGGGTCACACCCACCGCACCCGCACTCACCACACCCGGCGCGATACCCGTAGCCCCCGTCATCCTTCTTCTCCCAGGTGTCCGGTCTGCACCTGTACGGTGCGCCGCCGGGTGATGTACAGCCCGCGCCCGGTGGGGAACTGCCGCGGCTTGAGGTTGCCGAACAGGTATCCCTCGGAGGGCGGGCAGGACATCAGCAGCGAGGGCGAGTTGACTTCCTGGAGCTTGCGCAGCAGCGGGTCGCCGAGGGCTCGGCCGATGCCGTTGGCGCCGCGTGCGACGACCAGGTGGAGGCCGATCTCGGTGCCCTGGGCGAGGTCTTCGAGCAGGGCGGCGAAGGGGTGGGTGCCGCTGCCGGAGCCCACCAGGTCGTAGTCGTCGACGAGGATGAACAGTTCCGGGCCGGTCCACCAGTCGCGCAGCTTGAGCCGGGAGGGGGTGATGTCGGCGGGCGGGATGCGGTTCTTCATCGCCCTGGACGCCCCGTCGACGATCTGGCGGAGCTTGTCGATGGCCACCGCGTAGCCGAGCCGGTATTCCTCCGGCACGGCGTCGTACAGGCCGCGCCGGTAGTCGACCAGCATGATCCGCGCCTCGGCCGGGGTGTAGGTGGTGGTGATGGCGTTGATCATCAGTCGGAGCAGGTTGGTCTTGCCGGATTCGCTGTCGCCGACGATCAGCAGGTGCGGGTTTTCCTCGAAGTCGTGCCAGAGCGGGGAGACCTCGGTGTCCTCGAGGCCGATGGCGACGCGCAGTCGTCCTTCGGGCGCGGGGAGTCGGGCGGCGTCGAGGGTGAGCGGGAGCATCCGTACCTCGGGGGCGCGCGGCCCGGTCCAGTGTGCGGCGACGGCGTCGACGAGGTCGGCGACGCCTTCGCCGAGGTCGTCGGTGCGGCCGGAGCCGTCGATGCGGGGCAGGGCGGCGAGGAAGTGCAGTTGTTCGTCGGTGAGGCCGCGGCCGGGCAGCTTGGGGACCTTGGCGGCGGCCCGCATGTTGATCATGGAGTCGACGGAGTCGCCGAGGCGCAGCTCGAAGCGGGTCTGCAGCTGGTCGCGCAGGCCGCCGGCGACCTCGCCCCACCTGGTGGTGGCCACCACCAGGTGGACGCCGTAGTTGAGGCCGCGCTGGGAGATCAGGGTGAGCGGCTGGACGAGGTCGTTGAACTCCTGGCGCAGGGTGTTCCAGCCGTCGATGACCAGGAAGACGTCGCCGTGCGGCTCGTCGGACAGTTCGCCGGCGGCCCGGCGGCGGCGGAAGGCGGCGATGGAGTCGAGGCCGAGTTCGGCGAAGTACTGTTCGCGGCGGTTGATGATGGCGTTGATCTCGGCGACGGTGCGCAGCACCCGCTCGCCGTCGTGCCGGCCGGTGACGCCGCCGACGTGCGGCAGGCCACGCAGGGCGGAGAGCGTGCCGCCGCCGAAGTCCAGGCAGTAGAACTGGACTTCGCGCGGGGTGTGGGTGAGCGCGAGGCCGGTGATCAGGCTGCGCAGCAGGGTGCTCTTGCCGCTCTGCGGGGCGCCGGCGATGCCGACGTGGCCGCCCGCGCCGGAGAGGTCGGCGGTGAGCAGGTCGCGCAGTTGCTGGAAGGGGCGGTCGACCACGCCGACGGGCAGTCCGAGGATGCCGTGGCTGCTCGCCTCCTCGGTGGTGAGGCCGCGTTCGGGGTGCGGGACGAGCGGCGGCAGCAGTTCGTCGAGGGTGGGCGGGACGTCCAGCGGCGGCAGCCAGACCCGGTGGGCGGGCGGGCCGGCGTCGCGGAGCTTGCCGGTGGCGACGTCGAGCAGGGATCCGGCGGCGGCCTGCTGCTCCTCGGGTTCGGCCTGGGCGACGGGGAGCCGGCGGGGCACCACGTAGTCGGTGCCGTACGCGACGACCTGCCCGGCGATGGCGGCCTGCTGGGCGGCGCGGCGCTTGGGCCGGTACGGGCCGGAGACGTAGGCGGCCTTGAACCGGGTGAGGGTGGAGATGTCGCTGCGCAGGAAGCCGTTGCCGGGCTGGGAGGGCAGCTGGTAGGCGTCGGGGACGCCGAGGACGCCGCGGCTCTCCATGGCGGAGAAGGTGCGCAGGCCGATCCGGTAGGACAGGTGGGATTCCAGCGCGCTCATCCGGCCTTCGTCGAGGCGCTGCGAGGCGAGCAGCAGGTGGACGCCGAGGGAGCGGCCGAGTCGGCCGATCATCACGAAGAGTTCCATGAAGTCCCGGTGCGCGGACAGCAGTTCGCTGAACTCGTCGACGACGACGAAGAGCGTGGGCAGCGGGCGCAGCACGGCGCCGGCGGCGCGCGCGGTCTCGTAGTCGAGCAGCGAGGCGTAGCCGGCGTCGCGCAACAGCTCCTGGCGGCGGACGAGTTCGCCGTGCAGGGCGTCGCGCATGCGGTCGACCAGGGAGGCCTCGTCGGCCAGGTTGGTGATCACCGCGGAGGTGTGTGGGAGGGTGTCGAGGCCGAGGAAGGTGGCGCCGCCCTTGAAGTCGACCAGGACGAAGTTGAGCACCTCGGAGGAGTGGGTGACGGCGAGGGCGAGCACCAGGGTGCGCAGCAGTTCCGACTTCCCGGAGCCGGTGGCGCCGATCAGCATGCCGTGCGGGCCCATGCCGCCCTGGGCGGACTCCTTGAGGTCGAGGTCGACGGGGCGTCCGTCGGGTCCGAGGCCGAGCGGGACGCGCAGCCGCTGCGGGATGCCGCGCTGGCCCCAGAGCTCCTCGACGTCGAGGGCGTGCAGGTCGGGGATGCCGAGCAGGGCGGTGAGGTCGAAGTCGGTGGCGAGCGGTTCGGCGGCGTCGACGCCGTCGGCGATGCGGTAGCGGGCGAGCAGGGCGGCGAGGCGGGTCGCGGCGGGCAGGGTGAGCGTGTCGGGTCGGCCGAGGTCGGTGACGACGTCCTTGCGGTTGCGGTCGGAGCCGACCATGGTGAGCCGGCCGTCCTCGATCCGCAGCCGCAGGGTGGCGCGGGCGGGGCGCCACTCCACGCTGTCGGAGAGGTCGATCAGGACGGCGTTGCGGTAGCCGGTGAGTGCGGCGCGGCTGCCGGTGTGCGCGCCGGGGCCGTCGAGGACCAGGACGGTGAAGGGCTCGTCGCGGTCGGGTACGGCGTCCGGTTCGAAGCCCGGGCGGCCGGTGAACTCCTCGCCGAGCAGCTGCTCGACCTCGCCGAGGCTGCCCGCGACCAGTCGGACCGGGCCGGCGCCGTCGGTGTCGGTCGGGTGCAGGGCGTGCGGCAGCCACTTGGCCCACTCCCAGTCGGCCCGCCGTTCGGTGTCGGTGACGACGGCGATGCTCAGCTCGTCCGGGCCGTGTACGGCGGCGAGTTGGGCGAGCACTGCCCGCACCAGGGCGCGGGCGGCCTCGGGGTCGTCGGAGCGCAGCAGCAGGTGGGCGAAGCCGCGCAGGTGGATGGCCATCGGCTGGTCGGCGACCGTCCCGTAGGCGTGGATGAAGCGGCGCAGCGCGTGGGCGCAGAGCGGTTCCAGGTCCTCGACGGGCTTGGTGGCGAGCGGTGCGAGCGGGGTGGCCAGGCGCTGGGCGCCGACGCCGATCCGGACGTCGCTGAAGTCGGGGTGGGCAGCCCGGCGCTCCCACAGCCGGCTGGTGCCGACCAGCGACCACAGCTCGTCCGGCGCGGGGTGGCGCCAGGTGAGGGCCTGCCGCTGGGCGTCGATCGAGCGGCGCACCTGGCGGCGCATCTGGGAGAGGTAGCGCAGGTAGTCGCGGCGTTCGGCGCGCAGCTGCTGCTTACGGTCGCTGGAGCCGCGGATCAGCTGGGTGAGCAGCATGCCGACGGCGGACAGCGCCATCATGCCGACCGCGACGTAGCTGAGCGCGCCGCCGCCGCCTTCGCCGCCACCGCCGGGGTGCAGGAACATGAAGACCATCGACAGCGAGCCGAGCGCCATCGGGGCCATGCTGATCACGCTCGCCATGCCGCTCTGCTTCTCCGGCAGACCCGGCGGCTCCTGCAGCTGGATCTCGCCGTCCGGCATCTCGGGCCCCGGACGCCGGGGCGTCCGCTTGACCAGCACCACGCTCACTCAGGGCTCCTCACTGCGACCGGCTCCTCACGCCACGGGCTCCCCATTGCGACGCCGTCCCCTCTGGCTGACGGACGGTACGGCGCCCGGGGTTCAACGGCGGGTTGAACGCGGCGCGCCGGGCGGGCCGTTCATCCGGGCGGAGAAGGCAGCACACCACCGAGCCGGAGGACAGGCGTGAGCAGCAGTGTCGTCGCAGGATTGTGCCGATTGAGGTTCCATGCGCCGGGGGCGGTCTTCGAACTGGCCGTCCCCGCCGACGTACCGCTGGCCGACCTGCTGCCCGCCATCCTCGGCCACGCCGGGCCCGACCTCGCCGAGGAGGGGCTGGAGCACGGCGGCTGGGTGCTGCAGCGGCTCGGCGAGGACCCGCTGGACGAGGAGCGGAGCGCCGAGGCGCTGGGCCTGCACGACGGCGACGCGCTGTACCTGCGGGCACGCCACGAGGCGCTGCCGCCGGTGCACTTCGACGACCTGGTGGACGGCGTCGCCACCGGCATGCACGAGCGCGGCGACACCTGGCGCCCGGGCCTGACCCGGATCCTCTCGCTGGCCCTGGCGGTGACCGCGCTCGCGGCGGGCTGGGTGCTGCTGGCGCTGCCCGGCCCGGCCGCCCCGCGGGAGGCCGCGGCGGCCGCGGTCGCGCTCCTGCTGCTGCTCGGCGCGACCAGCGCCTCCCGGGCGATGGCCGACGCGGGCGCGGGCGCCGCGCTGGGCGCCGCGGCCGTGCCGTACCTGGCGCTGGCCTCGCTGCTGCTGCCGAACGGGCCGAGCGGCGACGACCTGCTCGGTGCCCGGGTGCTGGCGGCGTCCTCGGCCGGGGCCGGGGCGGCGGTGCTGGCCCTGGCGGCGGTCGGCGCGGCGGCGCCGCTGTTCCTCGGGGTGGCGCTGGTCGCGCTGCTCGGGGTGCTGTCGGGGGTGCTGGTGCTCGCCGGGCTGACGCTCGCCAAGCTGGTGGCGGTGCTCGCGGTGGTGGCGGTCCTGGTGGGTGCGTTCGTGCCGTCGACGGCCTTCCGGCTGTCCGGGCTGCGGCTGCCGATGCTGCCGCGCAACGCGGAGGAGCTGCAGGAGAACATCGAGCCGGTCCCGGCCGCCGCGGTGCTGCCCCGCGCGCTGGTCGCCGACGACTACCTGATGGCCCTGCACGCCGCCATCGGTGCGGTCTGCGCGGCCTGCCTGGCCGTCCTGCCCTTCGCGGACGGCTGGGCCGGCCCGGCCGAGGCCGGCACCCTGAGCCTGCTGCTCCTGCTGCACGGCCGGGCCGTCGGCAGCATCCGCCAGCGCCTGACCATCCTGCTGCCCGGCGTGCTCGGGGCGCTCGTCGTGCTCGCCCGGGCCACCGCCGCCGCCTCGGCGACCGGGCGCCTCGCCCTGGTGGGCGGCCTGCTGGCGCTGGCCGTCGCCCTCCTGGTCGCCGCCTGGACGGTGCCCGGCCGCCGCCTGCTCCCCTACTGGGGCCGGATCGCCGACATCCTGCACACCCTGTGCGCGCTCGCGCTGCTGCCGCTGGCCCTCCAGGCCTGCGGCGTCTACCACACGCTGCGCGGCCTGGGGGGCTGACCGGGTTTCAGGGAAACGCCGAGGGCCCGTCACCGTCGTGGTGGCCGGGCCCTTCCGCTGCCGCCCTCCGAGGGGCGGCGGCTCAGTCGAACGGGCGCAGCGGGTGCACCGGCTCCCCCGCGCGCTCGCGGGCGTCGAGGGCGGACCAGAGGGCACCCGGCTCCAGCCGCATGGCCGCCGGGGCACCGGGGTTGACCACGATCCCGAGGCCCGGCGGCAGCCGTTCCAGCAGCATGCCTGGCCCGATCACCGCGTGGTCGGGGTTCCCCGCGGCGTCCAGCCAGGACCGCGCGGAGTACACCACCACCGCCGGCTTCCCGTCCGGGAGCCCGAACCCGCCGACGCCGCCGAACTCGTCCAGCAGCACGGCGAACCGGGCGGCGGCCAGCGCGCGGTAGACGTCCTCGGCCGGCCCGTACCCGGTCACGGCCAGCTGGACGGCCGCGTCCACCGGGTCGGTCGGCGTCGGCCACTCGCGCGCCAGCGGCGAGGGACGGTACTCCCCGTTCTCCGCGAACTCCTCGACGGTGCCGTCCTCCCCCGCGCGCCACCGCCCGATCACCGCCCAGTCCGGCGGCTCCCCCTTGCCCTGCCAGTGCGGGTCGACCAGTCCGATCCACTGCCCGGGCGCGGCCCTGGCCGCGGCCAGGATCCGCTCGGGTACCGGCCCCGGGCCCGCGTCGGGTGCGGGCGGCGCGGGTACGGGCGCGGGCGCGGGCTGCTCGCGGTCCTGGTCGGAAGCGGTCATCGTGTTCCTCTCGGTCGGGTGGGGTCCGGCACTGCGCGTCCCGCTACTCGTAGTCGTCGTCGGAGAGCGGGGGCGGGTCGTCCAGCCTGCCGTAGACGATCCACTGGCTCTCCGGCGGCACCGTCTCCTCCCCGCCGTCCATCGGCTGGTTCCACTGCACGGCCGGCGGGATGATCCTGATGGGCGTCCAGTACATCCCGCTGCCGAAGAGGATCTCCAGTTCCTCCGGGCTCTCCGAGATCGCCGGCAGGAAGGCTCCCCGGGTGTTCTCGGGCACGAGCAGGTGCATCTGGATCAGCCGGCTGTCGAAGGACGGGTGCAGGTGCTCGCCCACCGTGGCGGAGATGTAGGTGGGTTCATGGACGAACTCGCCGACCTGCAGTTCCGACGGGTGCTCCCAGTTGCCCACGAACGGCGCGCCCCGGCTCACCAGGAGCGGCGCCGTCACCGGGCAGAGCCCGATCGCCTCGTCGATGGCCGCGATGTGGTCCAGGATGGCCTGGCCGTTCGGCCGGGCGGCGATGTCCGCGTCCGGGTTCGTGTCCAGTTCCCACTGGGCTTCCTTGATCTGGTAGTACGAGAGCTCGTTGGCCGCGCTGCCGTCGCCGTCCTCGCTGGGCTGCGTGTAGAACTCCAGCGCGGCCTTGAGCTGAGGTTCCAGCTCCGCGACGAAGTCCGTCATCTGCTGCAGCGCGGTGTTCCGGACGGCGACCGCTTGCGGGTGCTGGGAGACCGTCATGTGGAACTCCAGCTGCGCGTACCGCACCTGGAAGTCGCGGGGCATCGCGGCGAAGTGGTTCTGGGCCAGCTGCCAGCCGCCGCTCTGCGCGAAGAAGGCCTCGGCGGCCTGGGTGGCGGTCGCACCGGCCTGCGGCCAGTTCGCCGGGTTGAGCCACCCTGCGGCCGGCGGCATGTGCTGGCCGACCGGCGGCGGAACGGCGCTGTTGTCCGAGTCCGACCCCACCGCGAGGTCGTTCAGCACGTTCGCGATGTCGTCGGCCGAGTGGTCGCTCGCCGAGTCGCCGTCGGTCGAGGAGTCGCTGTCGGTCGAGGAGTCGCTGTCGTCCGAGTGCTCGACCGCGTGCTCGACCGCGTACTCGGCGTCCGTGTGCTCGGCGTCCGCGGGTGTGCCCGCCTCCTCCGCGTCGGCGGCCAGCACCCGCTCCCGCATCCGTTCGACCTGGTCGAAGTACCGGTGGCTGGGCCAGTAGGCCTCGTTCGGGAGGAAGGTGACCTCTTGGGCGTAGACACCGGTCGCCGGGTCCAGGAGGACGTCCTCCACCAGCTCGACCCCCACGATGTACTGCGGGTCGATGCCGCCGGGGAACGCGACCTCGTCCTCCAGCTCGGCGAGGCCCGGGTGCTCCAGCGTGGCCCGGACGTCGATGCCGCCCGGCGCGTCGATCACGTAGCGGCGGTGCGTGCCCCAGTCCACGTGCTGGGCCCGGTCGGAGCGCGTGGTGCTCACGAAGGACGACGCCTCGTTGTTCCCCACGTAGTCCTGCAGGTCGACGTGGCGGTTCGCCTGCCTCGGCGCCAGCCCGTGCTCGAAGACCTGCTCGTAGTCCTCCATGCCCGGCCGCTGCCGCTCCCAGCGGTACAGGAGGCCGAGGTCGTGGCGCCACATCGGCGCGGTGCTCTGCTCGGCCAGCAGTTCGGTCAGGTTGACGTCCCGGCTGGTCGCGATGGGTGGGTTGGGCAGCTCCCGGCCTACCAGCGCGTCCTGTTGCGGTGGCACCGCGTACCGGGGCGGTTCGAGGCCGGGATCCATCCGGACGCCCTGGGCGCCGAGGACCTCGGCCAGCAGGCGGTACTCGGGCTCCTGCGGCTGCCCGTCCTGGTGGTGGACCGCCTGGGGCTGCACCTGGTGGACCAGGTTCCCGTCCACGTCGTAGTGGTACTCCCCGCCGTCCGGGTAGTACTGGATCTCACCTCCGTGAGCGGGGTAGTGGATCTGCGTGTGGTCGGGGAAGACATGGGTCTCCGAACCGTCCGAGTAGCGGTGGACCTCACGGTCCTGGTGCTGCTCGGACGCCACCAGGACGACCTGCTCCTGGCCGTCGGCGTGCCCGGCGTGGTCGCCGTACTCGCCGTTCCACATGTTGTCCAGCGCGTCATCCGGGTGCCGCGGCCCGGCGCCCCGGTCGCCGGGCGGGCGGGCGGACAGGGGTCCGGACGGCGGTGTCGCGCCCGGGCTGTCGCCGGCGGGGTCCGGGTGGAAGGTCCGGAACAGCCCGGCCGATCCGTCCGGGGCGGCCTTGACGTACAGCCTGGCGGTCGACGGACCGTCGGGGCCGGCGGGCCTGCCGCTGACGCCGGTGCGGCCGGTCGGGGCGTGGACGGTCAGTCCGGTCTGCCGGGCGACAGCCTGGGCGTGCTCGGCGGACTCGCAGCTGAGCAGCGTGATCGAGGCCGGCTTGCCGTTGACCGTGTCGGGCGCGTCGGCGGCCTTCCGGGCCAGGTCGGCGAGCTTGCGCTTGAGCAGCCCGCCGACCTCGGTGCCGCTGACGCCGTGGGCCTTGGTGCCGTCGGCCAGCGGGAGGTCGAACCCGTGCGGTCCCGCGTGGGCGGCGAAGAAGTAGGTGTGCTCCCCGTCCCACGGCACCCGCTGGGGCGTACCGGGGACAAGGCCGTCGGCCGCGCGGGGTACGAAGGTTGTGACCTCGCTCAGCTCGGGGTAGAGCTGGGCCCTGGACGCCCAGTCGGCGTCGTCGAACAGGGCCTGTCCGCGTTCCTGACCGGAGGCGTCGGTGATCGGGTGCGTGCGCAGCTGTCCGTCGGGAACGGTCCGGCCGTCGTTCAGCCGTACTCCGCCGGACGGCGGTGCGGGCTGCTCGGTGTGGTCGGTGCCGGCGCCCGGCCGCCGGGCCGGGGCTTCGGTGGCGGTGTTGTCCGACTCCTCGGCGGGCACCTCCCTCGCCCTGAGCCGGACGTAGGTGACGCCGTCGTCCGTCCGGGTGGACGTGCGCTCGATGACCTGCATCCGGGCGCCGGGCAGGAAGAGGACCTCGTCCTCCTCCATGTGCGAGGAGAACGGCGCGATGTCGCGGCCGTTGAGGCCCGTCGCGTCCAGTTCCAGCAGGACCCGGTACTCGTCCTCGCCGTCGTACTTCTTCATGAAGCCCAGCGAGGTGCCCTCGTTGGTGCTGAAGCTCGCGAACGTCCGGTGCCGGATGACGTCGCCGCCGTACTCCGGACCGGGAGGCCGGCCGGTCGGCTTCGACGGGTCCTCCAGCGTGCCGTCGCCGCGGAACAGCTTCCCCTGCGCCGCGGGCAGCAGCTTCAGGGCGTCCGCCAGCAGGTCGCTGTGCAGCATCATCTCCCGCTGGATGACCGCCAGTTGCTCATCGCTCAGGGAGTCGGCGAGGCGCCACGGGTCGGTCCGCTCCTCCATGCCCTCGGCCAGCTGCGTCGTGATCGACCGCGGCAGGGCGGTGCCCTCGTCCCCGTAGCGCTTGGCGATCAGCGCCGCGATCTTTCCCCGGAGCGCGGGCAGGGCAGCGGGGCCCGGGTTCTTCAACAGCACGTTCATCAGTGAGTAGGCCGGCCCGGTGTAGGTGTACAGCGCCACGAAGTGGGCGTGGCCGAGCAGGTCGGTCACGGCCTTGGGGTTCTCGACGCCGTTGCGGGTCATCCAGTCCTGGTAGGCCTTCACGCCGGGCGCGGGGGCGGGCTCAGTCTCCGCCAGCATGTCCCGGCGGTTCGCCGTCTCCTGGAGGACCGCCTCGTCGACCTCCTTCGAGGTCAGGGCCCACTCCAGGTAGGTCCGCTCGTGCGGCAGCCCGACCGTGAGCGTCTCCGGCGCGGGGTGTTCGGACGTCGGCCCGATCGGCCCCTCCCAGCCCTCCACCGGCGGGCGCAGCTCGAACAGCGGCACCCCCGGCAGGTTCCGGTACAGCTCGGCGCCGTCGGCGTATCTGTGGTCGGGGAACGCCCCGGTGAGCCGCATGCCCGCCACCACCTCGTGCAGCGAGTGCTCGCCGCCCGTCAGCAGGGACGCGTACAGGGCCCGCGCGAACGGCTCGTGCCCGGTTCCGCCGAGCCGCAGGTACGCGTGCATGGCGTCGGCCGCGGCCCGGGACACCCCGGAGACCGTCCGGATGCCCCGGCCCGCGAGGTCGGCGTGCCAGGCGGCGTCGGCCTGCGGGACCTCGGGGCGGCCGGCCGTGAACCGCGGGTCGCCGGCGGCCCGCTCCCGGAACGCCTGCATCACCTCGTGCAGGCTCCCGTTGGCGACCAGGTCGGCGTACTCCGCCGTGCCGCTCTCCTCGGCCAGCTTCCGCAGCGCCTCGCGGGCCTCGTGGAGCGCCCGGGGGTCGCTCGCCGTCCACTCCCCGAGCTGCCGCTCGAAGTCCTCCGTGTGGTGCCGGTACCGCGGCTCGTCGAAGACCGCGTGCCGTACGGCCACTGCCGTGGGTGGCGGCTGCGGGTCGAGGTGCAGCGCGGAGAAGGAGGACGCGACGTCGTGGAGCTGCTGCTGGTCGGGGACCGGTCCGCCGGTCTCCGACTCCGCGACGGAATGCTCCCCGGTGGCGTGCTGCTGGTCGGGGACCAAGGTGTCGGCGCCGAACTTCACCGCGCCGGCGAGCGGGCCGCGCACGCGGTGCTCCTGGACGGTCGGGTACTCGGCCCTGCCGTCGTCGCCCGCCAGGTAGGCGCCGAGCAGTTCGGTCGGGGTGTTCCTGGCGATGCGCAGCCAGTTGCCGCCGGGGACGATCACCGGACGGCCGCTCGCCGTCACGCCGACGCCGGAGGAGACCACCAGGTGGCCCGGTCGACCGGTGTCCACGGTGCCGTCCGGATGGCGCGCCTGGGCGAACCAGACCCGGCCGTCGGCGGCGTAGGCCACCGCCTCGGTCAGGCCGCCGTCCCACACGTACTGCATGACCTCGCGAACGTACTCCTGGTCCGGCCGGGAGTTGAGGTCGCAGCCCACGAAGCGCAGCGGCTTCACGCCGTCCCAGGCGTCGTCGGCGCGGAGCTTGAGCAGCCCGCGCGCGATGTCCGCGGGCGCGACGGTGACGTGGTCCAGCACCGGCACGCCGTCGGAGGTGTGCATGGCGAGGGTGAGGTAGTCGTCCGCGTGCGGGAAGTGCGGGAACACCGACTCGGTGAGCGCGCGCCAGTCGTCGCCCCGGGCGCCCACCCAGTAGAAGTCGGGCCGGTCCAGCGGGAGCAGTTCGGAGGCCGGGGCGTTCCCGGGGTCGCGCCAGGCGTGCTCCAGCGCGGCGACGGTCACCGCGTGGCCCGGGCGCTTGAGCCCGTCGACCAGCGTGACCAGGTGTTCCAGGTCGGCCGCCGCGACCTCGTCGCCGTTCGACCCGCGCAGCTTCCGGACGTAGTCCTCCAGGTGCGTCCGGGTGACCGGGTGGCCCGTCGGCACGGACAGGGCCTCGCGGACCAGGTCGGCGGTGCGGCGCACGCGGGTCAGACCGTCCAGGGTGATCCGGTCCGCGCCCCGCAGCTCCTGGGCGAGCTTCGCGGTGTGCCAGGCGTTCGTGCTCGCCTCGCGGCGGGCCGCCTCGCCCGACAGCAGCTCGGTGAACCGGCCGGGGAGCGGGCGCCGGTGGTCCGCGCCGATGTGCTCGGCCAGCGGCCACAGGTCCTCGTGGGTGCGCAGCTTCGGGATGTTGGACAGCTCGGCCAGCGTCTCGTGCAGCCGCAGGTCCTCGGTGGTCGCCTTCGGGAACGCCTCCGGTGCGGACCGCTCGGTGAGGTCGATCCGCTCGTAGCTCTGCCGGGAAGCCGGGTCGTAGACGATCTTCCGGGCGGTGAGGTCGAAGGTGCTGCCCGGGCGGATCAGGACCTCGTCCTCGCCCTGCTTCTCCGAGAACGGCTGGATGTCGAAGGCGCTGCCGCCGCCGTCCACCGCGTAGTGGACCAGGGCGGGGTGGGTGATCGCGAGCTGCTCGCGGGTCTGCATGAAGTTCCGCGCGACCCGTTCGCTGGTGCTGGTGCTGACGAAGTCGCGGTTGCGGTAGGTCGAACCCGCGTAGGTGGGCGACAGCCGGCTGCCGAGCGAGTTCAGCGGGCCCACCACCCGCTCCCCGCGCCAGAGTTCCCCGCTCCACGTGGGCAGCTTGGCCAGCGCCTCGTCCAGCAGCTCGGTGTGCACGAGGAGCTCGCGCTCGATCCTGGGGAGCTGCTGCTTCACGGCGGGCCGCAGGGCCGCCCAGTCCTCGTCGGAGCGGTCGCGTGGCGCCCGGCTGAGCAGCGGCGCGAGCACCGGGTCGTGCCTGAGGATGGACGGCAGGAGGCTCGGGTGCCGGTTGTCCAGCAGCTGGTTGATCTGGTACTCCAGCGCGGTCCGCCGGCTGAGCGGACCGAACCGCAGCATCACGTTGATCAGCGCGTGCGTGGGACCGCTGTAGAACGCCAGCGCGTCGAAGTGTGCGGGGGTCAGCCGGTCGAGCACCTCGTGCGCGGTCAGATGGTTACGGTCCAGCCAGTCGACCACTCGCTGCGAGACCTCGGACTCGCCGTCCCGGACGGCCTCGAACGCGGCCCGGTTCGCGGCCGAGGCCCTCCTCGTCGGCTCGTCGGACCAGCCGCCCTCGGCGCGCGGCTTGGCGAGCAGCTCGTGGTACGCCGCCTCGTGCGGCAGCATGCCGTACTCGCCGAGCTCGGCACGGACCCGGTGCTGCGGGATGCCCGGGACGTGCTGGTACATCGAGGACACGTCGCCCAGCGCGTGCGTCGGGATCGGGGGCAGCTCGCCCACCAGTTGCGCGCCCTTGAGGATCTCGTACAGCGAGTGGTCGCCCAGCGGCAGCATCCAGCCGGTCAGGGCCAGCAGCATGTCCTGCGGTTCGCTGTCCTGGACCTTGAGCAGCCGGAAGCCGTTCAGCATCTTCGCCGTGGTGGCCGAGTTGCCGGTGCTGACCGGCATGTTCTTGCCGAGGTGGGTGTCGCCGTACCAGGCGGACTTCTCGTTGACGGTGTTGAGTGAGCGGCCGGACTTCCAGGCCAGCGGCCCCGCGCCGCCGTCGTGCCCCTGGAACGCCAGTTCCCTGGTGCTCAGCGGCATGCCGCGCTCGGCCAGGTGCGTCGCCGTCAGGTCGTTCAGCGGCACCTCGCGCGGCTGCCGGGCCTTCAGGCTGGCCAGGTACTCCGCGCCGGCCTTGAGCGGCTCCGCGCCCTGCTTGATGACGGTGCCGGTGCCGAAGTGGTCCTTGGTGAACATCGACTCCAGGCCGGGCACCTTCCCGAGGAACGCGCGCAGACCGCCGTTGAGGAAGTCCGCCTGGGTCTTCAGTACGCGCAGGTCCAGGCCCATCGCCTCGGCGCGGGCGGAGTCCCCGGTCTCCAGCAGTGCCTGCAGCACCTTCTTCAGGCCGTGGTCGGAGTCGTTGACGTAGGCCGCGTTGTAGAAGGCGGTCATCAGTTCGCGGGTGTTGCCGGTGCGCATCATCGTCTGGAACTCGGCCAGGGTGAGGTCCACACCGACCTGACCGGCGGAGCTCTTCTCGTCCTTGAGGAAGACCTTGTAGAGCTCGCCCTCGGCGACCGTCGGGTGGGCGGCCCGCAAGGCGTCGTAGAGCCGCTGTACGGCGTTGCGGGCCGCGGCCTGCGCCTTGGGGTGGCCGTAGGCGAGGGCGCCCAGCTTGGCCTCGAAGGCCACCGCCCGCCGCTTGTGCTCCGGGGTGGCGTGGAGCGCGTGCTTGGGACCGGTGCCCAGGGGCTGCAGTCCACGGCGATCGGTGATCGGGTGGTCCGGCGTGACCTCGGCCAGCGGATGCGGGTCGTGCAGCTGCGGGCCGTGGACGGCGACGACCTGGACGACGGGACCGTGCGCGCCAGCGCCGTCGTTCACCGGCGCGGCGTTCTCGTGCGGGGGCGCGGCGTTCTCGTGCTGCGGCCCGGTGGGCGGGGTCTCGCCGTTGCGGGGCACCCGGAGGTGCAGCCATTCGCCGCCCGGTTCCACCCGGGGCCGGCCGCCGGCGTCCCAGCCGACGTCCCGGCTGACCACCAGGTGCGTACGGCCCTGGTGCGAGGCCACCCAGAGCTTGCCGTTGGTGACGAACGCGTCCAGTTCCGCGTCCGGGAGCCGTTCGCGCAGTGAGGTCAGCACCTGCTCGACGTAGGCGCGGGCGTCGCAGGCGGCGAACCGCAGCGGCCGCCCGTCCCACTCCCCACTGCGGTGGAGCTCGGCCAGCCGGTCGGCCAGGGCGTCCGGGTGCAGGGTCCCGCCGTTCCAGCCGGGCGCCCCGTCCTCGGTGACGGCGTGGTAGGCGATGGTGAAGTAACGCGGGTCGTCCTGGATCCGGCGCACGTTCCGCTCGGCCTGCTCGCGCGTGGCGGGACCGGCCGTCGGGTCGTGCAGCACGTGCACGCCGCCGTCGTGGTGCGGGGTCAGCGCGCGGGCCACCTGGACCGCGAGCGGGAGGGCCTGCGGCAGGGCGTGGCCGCCGGGGTGTTCGGGCGTGAACTGCGTCCAGTGATCGGCGGGTGAGAGGCCGAGGGTGGTGTGGGCGTGCGGGATCTCCAGCTCGATCGGCACCAGACCGGCCGCCGACCGGTCGCCGCCGAGCTGCCGCACCACGGTGGTGTCGCCGTTGCGGAGGTCCAGTTCGACCTTGACGTAGCCGGTGTAACGGGCCATCGGGGTGGCCGCCTTGGCGTTGGCCACGGTGCGGCCACCGGCCTCGGTGACCATGCCCAGACGCTGCCGGTGGGTGCCCCCGCCCAGCACCGAGGCGGTGCCCTCGACCTTGCCCCCGAGGTCGCCCTGGGCACCGGCCTGCGCCCGGACGTTCCACTGCCGCCCGGTCAGCTGCGTGCTCCGGTGTCCGCCGCCCGACTCGTTCGCCGGGCTGAGCGCCGCCGCGGCGTTGTCCCCGTGGTACTCCAGCTGGACGAGGGACAGCCGGACGGTCACCTCGGCGTCGTCGACGAACCAGCGCCGGCCGACCGACGGGGTGGCGACCGGCCTCTGCTGTCCGGCCGGCCCGGTCGCCGGGGCCAGCAGCGAGGAGAGCTGGGCGTGGCTCAGGCCCGCGGTGACCATGGGCTCCAGCCGCTTCCAGGTGCCCTCGCCGAAGAACCGCGGGCCCTCGATCCGGAGCAGGCTCCGCAGGCCCGAGGTGTCGCCGGCCCAGCGCAGCACGTCCCCCGGGCGCAGGCCGGAGGTGAACACCTCGGCCGGCGGCACCCGCAGCTCCCGCGCGGCGACCACGCCCTGCCGCCGCCCCCGCAGGGTGGGTCCGTCGGCGGCGCGGTCGCGTTCGGTCAGCACGTCGGCGTGGATGACGGTCTCCGAGACCGTACGGCGCAGCCGCCACTGCGGGACGACGGCGTTCCCGGCCTCGGTCAGGCTGTGGACGGTCGCGCGCAGCCCGGACCGCGGCGGCTGGACGGGGGTCGGCACCGGCCTCCCGTCGCCGGGCAGTTGCAGCGCGGGCCGGCGCTCCATCACCATCGACAGCCGGATGTCGGCCCGGTGCGCCTCGGCCGCGACCTTGGACTTGACGGCCGTTCCGGTCACCAGGACGTCCCGGCGGTGCTCCAGCGTGTCCTGCCGGCGGGTGTGGGTGACGCCGCCGCCGGCCACCACGGCCACGCCGGTGCCCAGCGGGTCGGTCGTCGCCAGCACGGTGACGCCGACCGAGTTCGCGTGCCCGCTGCCGGAGTTGGTGCCGACCTCGGAGCTGGTGAAGGCGGTCTGCGCGCCGGCGCCGATGTTGAACTCGACCTGGGCGGCGTCGCCGGACTTGGTGATCCGGTCCACCGAGGCGGTGATCCGCACGGTGCTGCGGCCGTGCGTCAGGACGATCTCATGGCCGGAGGTCATCGGCTTCAGCAGCGGGTGCAGCCGGTCGAAGTCGAGGGCTTCGAGGAGCTTGGCCTTCATCCCCGTCCAGTCCCGGCCGAGGACCGCCTTGCCCCGGTTCTCCAGGCTCGCGACCACCCGGGAGACCGCGCCCGGCCCGCTGTGCACCAGGCCGTTCCCGGGGTCGAGGAGGACCCGGGTGACGATGTCGGAGGAGCCGATCCGCTGGTCCGGCAGGTGCCGGACGGGCGGGCCGTCGTTCACCGGCGGCCGGACCACCTCGCGGTGCGGCGCGGCGATCACGACGGGTGCCGCAACGGTGGTCCCGGCGAGCGACCGCTGGAGCGGGCCGGGGACGAACCGGATCGTGAACGCGGCGTCGCCGTCGAAGAGTTCGGCTGTCTCGGTGCTCTTGCCGCGGCTGTTGGTGCCGCCGGTGCGCTCGATGGTGAGGCCCCGGACGCTGTCCCGGGTGTGGGCGTACTCGCCGGTGACGCTCACGTGCGGGACGGTGCCCTTGAGCGAGAGGCCGCCGCGCCAGCGGCTCATCCGGTCCCAGCTGTAGCCGATCGTGGTGCGCTGCTGGCTGCCGAGCTCGAACTCGAACCCGTTCACCGTGCGCCGGTGCCGCAGGGCCAGCGGGGCGACGGTGACCTCCACCGTGCCCTTCCAGTTCCCGGTGTCCACGGACAGCTTGATCCCGCCACCCCGGCTGAGCCGGGACAGCGAGGCGGTCAGGCCGGCCGTGTCGAGCTGCGCGGCGAGCCGGGCCGAGGCCCGGGCGCCCACCGGGCCGGCCGTGGCGAGAACACGCTCGACCTCGCCCAGCACGCTCGGGCCACGCCGGCCGACGCTCAGCACCACGTCGGAGTGGCCGAGCCGGTCGGGGACGCGCAGGTGCGCGGGGGGCTGCCCGGTGGCCTGCGGCCGGACCGGCGGCTGCGGCTGCGCCTCGTCCAGGCGCGGGGGCGCCGCCCCGTCGAAGGGGTTGGCGATGACCCGGCTGTTACGGGCCCGGGGCTCGGTGTGCGCCTGCTCCATGCTCAACGAGGCGTCCAGCCGGACCGGGTCGCCGTGCGGCTTCCCGTTCACCGTCAGGTGCAGCTCGAAGGTCGCGTCATAGAGCACCTGGGCGCTGCGGTACTTGCCGTTCGCGTAGCTCTTGGCCGAGTCGCCGCCCCGCCAGCCGTCCCGGTCGCGCACCTCGTGGGTGACCGTGGCGGTGCCCTGGAGCGAGTCCTGGAACGGCTTGCCGTTCTCGTCCAGGACGTTCTCCCGGGTGTGCACCGGCCCCTTGCCGAAGCCCTGCGCCGTGATGTTGCGGCTGTCGGAGTTCAGGAACCGCTGCGACGCGAAGGTGGTGCTCTCCCGGACCGGGTTGAGGTCCGCCGAGTCCTGCTCCCGACGGTAGGTCAGCGTGGTGACGTGCGCGGTGACACCGATGCCCAGCTTGCTCAGCGTGCCGAGCGTGACCGCCGGGGTCCGCAGCGGGACGTCGTGCGTCATGCCGACCAGGTGGGCGCCGACGGCGGCCTGCGAGAACGCCCGCAGGACGTCCTGCCGGACCGCGCGCCAGGCCTTCTCGCCCAGCTGGACACGGCCGATCTCGTCCAGCCGCGCGTGCAGCGGGGCGACGCTGTGCACGTCGCGGACGACCGTGGTGACGGGCAGCCCGGTGTACCCGGCCGCGCCGGGCCAGATGCCGGTCGGCGGGTGCGGGACCGGGGTGCCGGGCGGCAGCGCCGTGGACTCCTGGTGCTCGACGGGACCCGCCTGCCCCTGGCCGGTGTGGTCCTGGCCCGCCTGCTCCTGGCCGGTGTGGACGGGGGCCTGGACGGTCTCCGAGCGGTCGACGACCACCCGGAACCCGAGCCCCGCGTCGACCGAGCGGGCCTGGACCGGCCGCAGCCCGCTGCGGCGGGCGCCGAACCCGATCTCGATCCGCGCCTCGCCCTCGAACACCACCGCCGTGGACTTGACCTTGGTGCCCAGCCCCAGGTCGTCGCCCCCACCGTGCAGCCCGACCTTCTCCCGGCCGGTCCTGGCACCCGCGCCGGCTCCGCCGCCGCCGTTCTTGGCCGAGCCGGTCGCGCTGAGCGGCAGCGGGAACTGCCACCCCGAGCTCCTGGTGTTCTGCTCGACGTGCGTGCGGGAGGTGCCGGTGGCGATGTTGAACTCGGTGGTCGGCAGGTCCGCCGTCTGCCCGATCCGGTGGATCCGGGCGTTCTTCAGGGTGAGGGCGGCCGTGGGACCGAGGGGGCCGTCCAGCTCGATGGTGCGGGTCTCGCCCGACATCAGCGCCTTGAGGTCCTGGTGCAGCGTGCTGAGGTCGACCTCCTCGAGCAGCTTGGCCTTCAGCGCGGGCCAGTCGCCGCCGAAGTGCTCGGCCGCCTGCTCCTCGAAGCCGGCGATGAACTCGGTCATGCCCTTGGCGCCGGGCCGGGGCGCGTTCAGCTCGTTGAGCTGGACCCCGTCCGCGGTCACGACGGGCGCCTCCCGGTGCGGCAGCGCCCAGACGTCGGTGACGACGTGCGGGCCCGCCAGCCGCCCGCCCTCGCGCGAGCCGGGCGGCGGCAGCAGCAGCGGTCCGTCGAGCGGCCGCGGCGCACCGGTCTCCCGGAGCGGGACGGCGACCCGGGCCGTCACGTCCACCGGCCCGATCCGCTGCGGCAGTGCCTCGCGGGGCACCTCGGCGCCGTGATGGGTGAGGCTCAGGAAATCCACCGTCAGGCGGAACTCGGTGTCGTAGAGGACGGCGGTCTCCACCGTCTTGCCGCGGGCCACCATCCGACTGGCCTGCGCGTCGGTCATCCCCTGCTGCCGGCCGTGCTGGTAGCCGGCGGTCTCGGTGAGGTCGGCGGGCTTGCCGAACTTGAACTTGCCCTGGGCGCCGACGTTCAGCTGCCAGAGCCGGTCCTTGGTCACGCCGACCGAGGTCTGCCGCTCCGATCCGTACTCGAACTCGAAGTTCTCGGCCGTCCGGACGAAGGTGCCGTGGCCGAGCCCGGCCGCCATCCGCACGGTGCCGGACCAGCTGCCCACCGAGAACGGCACGTCCCACTGCTCGCCCCGGGACAGCGCCGTCAACTTGGCCTGGAGCGTCTCCGCGCCGAACAGGCTCTCGGCGAGCGTCCTGGCCGCCGGCTCCTCGCCGTGCAGCACCCGGCTGAACCGCCGGGTGAGCCGGTCGAGGATCTGCGTACGGGTGCCGCCGAGCCCGATCAGCACGTCCGAGGCAGCCAGGCCGTGCTCGTCGATCCGCGGCGGACGGACCGGCGTCACCGGGCCCTGCACGACATGCTCGTCGTCCGCGTCCACCACGACGTGCCCGGGCTGCAGCACGTCCTCACCGGTGTGCACGGACGCGTCGTCGTGGTGCGACGCGACGTCCTCGTGCACCACCTCGTTCCCGTCGTGGTGCGGCTGGACGTCGTTGCGGGCGAACTTCAGGTCGCCGGACAGTTCCGTGACGACCTGGTCGTGCTCGACCTGCTGGTAGCCGCTCGCGGACAGGTCGAGCACGTCGTTCTCCCGCGGGAGGTTGGCCCCCGGGGCGTAGGGGTGGATCTCGAGCCACCTGCCGCTCCCCTTGGCGATCACCGGGAATCCGTTGGCGTCGAACCCCACCTTGGCCGCCGCCACGAAGGCCCGGCCACCGGTCGGCTGGAGCGGATCGCCGGCGTGCTGCGCCGGGACGGGCGCGAACCAGACATCCTGCCTGGCGGCCCGGATCTTGATGTCCATGCCCGCGTCGTGAAGCTCCTTCTGAAGGGACCGCAGGTACCCGCCGCTGTCGGCCTCGGCGAGGCGGCACGCGTCGAACTCGATGTTCTTCGTGCCGTCCCAGTGCCCGTCCCGCCGGAGCGACTGGATCATGGCGCCCATGTCCGCGGGGGTGATCCGGTATCCGCCGACGGTGGGGTACGCCTCGTGGTCGGTGTGCACGACGATCCTGAACCAGTCCTTCGACGTGCTGAGGAACCCGAACTCCGGCAGCGCACTGCCGTCCAGCACCCATCCGTGCGTACCGCCGTCACCGTCGACGAGCGGCCGGCCGGGGTCGGACCAGTGCGGAACGGTCATGAGGAGCGGCACGGAGTGCGTCGGCGCACCGGCCCCGGCGGCGTTCCCTGCGGGCGGGCCCGCGTTCTGCTGCGCCGCGTCCTGCTGCGGGTCCGCTCCGGCCTGGTCCAGCGCGGCGTGGTCGGCCCAGAAGCCCGCCTCGGTCTTGCCGCCGCCGACCGGCAGGGTGTGAAGCGCCGGACCGACGATGCTGCCCTCGTCCACCTCGTCGACCGTGAACTGGGTGGCCTCGCTGTCGAAGTAGGCAGCCGTGTTCTCCGGGGACGCGCCGTACTTCAGCCGGAACCACGTACCGGGGTTGGCGTACACCGTGTCCCCGGCTGCGTTGCGACCGGCCCGCTCGGCGGCGACGACGTGCCAGGTCCCGAAGGCCGTCCGGACGAGCCAGACCTTTCCCCGCGCCGCGAACACGGTGATCCGGTGGTCCATCCGCCAC
This sequence comes from Kitasatospora sp. NPDC051164, assembly GCF_044455625.1. Lineage (NCBI taxonomy): Bacteria > Bacillati > Actinomycetota > Actinomycetes > Kitasatosporales > Streptomycetaceae > Kitasatospora > Kitasatospora sp. NPDC051164. Next base: position 187,431 of record NZ_JBITFB010000005.1, read on the forward strand.
AGGTGCTCGAGGACCTGTTCGGTGAACGGCCGGTGGCCGTCCGCGTGCAGGTCCGTCGCCAACAGGCGCAACGGTGTGCGGGCGGGGTCCCACCCGCCCTCGGTCGTCAGCGCGTAGACGGCGTGCGCGACGTCGGCCGGAGTCAGTGGGGAACCCTTCAGCCGGGGCAGACCGTCAACGGTCGGCATCAGGACGCTGAAGTGGTCCCCCTCGAACTCGCTCGCCCTCAGGGCCCGAACGACGGCCTCGTGGTTCGGGGAGTGCTCACCGAGCACGTGCACGGCCCGTCCGACCGGCTCGGTGGTGACCAGGTTCGCCGCGCCCCAGACCCTCCGGAGCTGCTCCATCGCCGCGCGGTGGTCGGTGTACGTGACGTCCCGGGCGACCGCCACCAGTCGGCGGAGATCGCGCTTGTGCGTCTCGGCGTTCTGGGTCACCTGCAAGGAGAAGCGGTGCAGGTCCTCCAGGGTGACCCGGTGGTCGGGCCGGAGGCGGAGTTCGGTGCGGGCGAGCGTCGCGACCAGCGACACGTCGGTGAGTTCCGCGCGGCTGGTACCGGCCGTCCCGTGCAGGGTGGCGACGATCCTGGCCGTGTCCCAAGCGTGTTCGGTCGCCCGCTGGACCAGGACCGGATCGGGCGTGCCGGCCCCGGCACCCTCGGCGCCCGGCATTCCCAGGTGGGCGCCGATCGCCTTCGCCAGCGGCCACAGGTCACGGGCGTACCGGACGTCGGTCCCGTTGCCGAGGCGGGCCAGCTCGGACCTCAGCTCCTCGTGGAGCTTCCGGGGCCACTCGGGCGACCCCTCCGACCACTCGAACGGTCGCGGTGCCCCGGTCTCCACCTGGTCGATCCGCTCGTACGGTCCGGTGTACGAGGATCCCCTGCCGATGTGCGTGGACGTGAAGACCGCTCCCGGTTTGACCAGGATCTCCTGTTCCTCGAGCAGGAAGCGGGAGAACGGCGTGATGTCGACACCGCTCTCCCCGGCCAGTCGGATCCGGCGGAGGACACGGTGGGCCAGCCAGTACTTGGCGAGGTCCCGGTCGGGCAGCAGGAACCTCTCCGCCGTCTCGATTAGTCGGCTGGTGCTGAGCAGCGCCGCGCTGCTCTGCGTGCGTCCGGCCCTGGCCCGGAGCAGTCTCTCCAGGCCCTCCAGCCGGCCGGGCGCCCACTCGCCGCGATAGACGACCCCGGTCGCGCCCGGCAGCTTGTCCAGCGCCTCCACGATCATCTCGGCGTGGATCCGGAATTCCGTCTTCAGGGCCGGAAGCATCGCCATCGCCATCGCGGAGACCCGCGCGGACTCCTCGGCCGTCCGTGCCTGCGGACCGCTCGCGAGCAACGGCCCGAGGACCCGGTCGTCCCGGAAGATCGAGGGGAGGCTGTCCACCGGCCCCTTCAGCAGATTGTCGATCTGCTTGCCGAGCGCCTGGTCCAGTGTCACCGCGCCGTCGTGCTTGAGCAGCACGTTGATCAGCGGGTACGCCGTCCCGGTGTAGATGTTGAGGGCCTCGACGTGGGCCAGGCTCAGCCGGGCACGGAGCTGGGCGGGCGTCAGCCCGATGGTGCCCAGCCACTCCCGCTCGTGCGGGAGGAGGTTGGCACCGTTGCCCGCCGTCATGCGCGCCCACACCACGGCCACCTGGTCCAGTTCCGCCTCCTTGTACCCCCCTTGATCGCGCGGCCGGGCGACCAGGTCGTGGTAGGCCGACTCGTGCGGGAGCATCACGGACGCCTGGCGCAGCGTGCCCTCGGGCAGGCCGGGCACGTGCCGGTACATGACGGCCGCCTCGGTCAGCGAGTCGGCGGGCACGGGCGGGAGCTCCTGGGCGAGGTCGGCCCCCTTGAGGATCTCGTAGAGCGTGTGGTCGCCGAGCGGCAGCATCCAGCCGACCAGGGCCAGCAGCATGTCGTCGGGGGAGACCTCGGGGACCTTCAGCGCCTGGAACGCGGTGAGCATCTTGGCCGTCGTGGCCGACAGACCGACACTGAGGTGCAGTCCCTTGTCGTTGCGGGTCTCCCCGTACCACGCCGACGAGGTGTTGAGCTCGTACCGGGAGCTGCCCGTCACCCAGTGGAGGCCGCCGGTCGGACCGGTCACCTGGAAGCTGAGCTCGCGCGGGCTCAGCGGCATGTCCCTGTTGATCGCCACCGCGTCCACCGGGATCGGGACCGGGCGCTCCTTACGGGCTTTGGCGCTGGTCAGGAACTCCATCTGCTCCATGTACGGGGCCTTGTGGAAGGTCGCTCCCGTGGCGAAGTAGTCCCTGGCGAAGTAGCTGGCCTTCATGACCGTGGAGGGCATCCACCGGCTCGGACTGTTGAGGAACTCCAGCCGCTCCGGCACCTGGGAGGTGTCCAGGCCGAGCATGCGCAGTTGGTAGCCGACCTCCGCCGCCGGGCGGTCGGCCAGGTCGTTCAGCAGGTGTTTGAGGGAGAGCGGGGCCGTGTCCTTGTTCCCTTGGGCATAGGAGGCGTTGAAGAACGCGGTCATCAGCTCACGGAGGTTGCCGTCGTCCGCGAGCATCGAGTGGAACTGGTCCAGGGTGAGGTTCTCGCCGACCTGCCCCGCCGAGGTGACGTCCCCGCCCAGGAAGACCTTGTACACCCGCTCACCGGTCGGGTCGCCGTGCGCGAGCTTCAGCACGTCGTACAGCCGGTACACACTGCTGCGCGCGGCCCTCAGGGCCCTCGGGTCATCGTAGGCGAGCTTGCCGACGGCCTCCTCGAACCTCCGCACGGCGGCGTCGTACTCGGGCCTCGCGTACAGACCCTGCCGTCCGACGCCGAACTCGTGGGCCTCCGGGTCCGGCTTGACGATCGGGTGCTGCGGCTCCGGGTGCTCGGGGGCCGGGTGCTCGGAGGCCGGGTGCTCGGGGGCCGGGTGCTCGGGGGCCGTCGGCATCGGAGCGGACTCCTCGCCGGGGTGGCCCTTGACGTGGGTGACCTGCACCTCGGCGTGGTCCGGCGAGGCGGACAGCCGCACCCAGGACCCGCCGCCCTCGACCCGCGGGAGTCCGGCCGCGTCGAAGCCGACCGCGCGGGCGACCACCAGCCGGTGCGTGCCGTCGGCCTTCTCGCGGTCCGGCCGCGACCAGAGCGAGCCGCCCGGCGCGTCCACCTGGACCTTCAGCTCGGGCCGCAGCTCCCGCAGCGCGCCGACGAAGCGGGCGGCGTAGGAGTCCGCGCCGCCCCGGCCCGCGTCGCAGCCGGCCAGCCGCAGCGGACGGCCGTCCCAGACACCCCGGTCGTACAGGTCGAGGGCGGCCCCGGCGAGCTCGTGCGGCGTGACCGGCCGGCCGTTCCGGCTCGGCGCGCCGTCGGGGCCGGTGCCGTGGAACGCGAGGGTGAAGTGGGTGGTGTCGGCCGGGAAGTGGGCGAGCGCCCGTTCGGTGGCCCGGGGCGCCGGCCCGAGGTCGGCCACCCAGTGCACGCCGGGCCGGACCTCGGTGATGTGCACGGCGTCGGCGGACTCGTGCGGGGCGACCGGACCGTGGACGCCGGTCGGCAGCACGACGGGCGACTCGACGTGCTCGGCCGGCGCGGGGGTGTCGTCGGAGGTGCGGCCGACCGTGCGGACCGGCTCGGCGGGGGCGAGGGGCTCCTGGGTCTCGCTCGTGGTGCGGGGCTCGTTCCCCTCGTACGCGGGGTCGTTCTCCTCGCGCGGTTCGGCGTCCTCGCGGGTCTCCGGGCGCTCGCGGGTCTCCGGGCGCTCGCGGCGCCCGCCGCCGGACGCGCGCTGGACCGGCGCCAGGACGTCGAGGATCTCGTCGACGTCGCGCTCGCGGCCGCGGTCCTCTTCCGCCTCGTCGAGCCGGGGCTCCTCGGCCCGGGGCTCGTCGTCGCGGAGTTCCTCGGGCCGGGTCTCCTCGTCGGCCCGCGGCTCCTCCGGTCGGGACTCCTCGCGGCGGGCGAAGGCGTCCTCGTGGGTGCGCTCGTGGGTGCGCCAGGAGACCTCGTCCAGGTGGGCGAGCTTCCACAGCTCGCGGTAGCGGTCGAAGAACTCGTCGCCGTACTCGCGCTTGAGCGCGGCGGCCCGGTCCTCGGCGAGGACGTGCGGCCGGGCCAGGTCGTCGAAGCCCCGGGCGGCCTCCCGGAGGGCGGGCGCGACCTCCCGTTCGAAGGCGGCGTGCTCGGCCAGTTCCCCGGCCAGCTCGTCCTGGCGCCGGCGCCATTCGTCCCGGCGGGCCGTCAGGTCCTCGCGGGTGCGGAACACCTCGTCGAAGGCGCGGCCGGTCCGGTCGGCGTGGCCCTCGGCCAGCCGCTCGGCGGCGTGCTCCGACAGGCCGCCGCCGGTCCGGGCCGCGACGTCGGCGGTGGTCTGCGCCACGCGGTGGGAGGCCTCCCGGACGGCCCGGTACATCAGCAGGTCGCGGACGTTGCCGGGGTCGGTGAGTCCGTCGATCGTGCGCCGCAGGACGTCCGGGCGGTCGGCGTACTCGGTGACCTCGCGGTCCAGGGCCTCGGCGAGGTCCCGGGTGACGTCCTCCTTCGCCCGGTGGACGTCCCCGGCGGTGACGCCGTACTGCTCGGCGAGTGCGCTGTCCTCCGGCTTCAGGTGCCAGGACCCGGCCGCCTGCTCCGCCTCGGCGAAGGCCCGGCGGATCGCCGCCTCGCGGGCCGCGTGCACGGCGAACTCGTGGGGCAGGCCGCTGACGTGGCCGCCCAGGGCGAGGCCGAACAGCTCGACGGCCTCGGCCCGTTCGCGGCGGCGTCCGGCGGAGGGGTCGAGGGGGCCGGCGATCTCGGTGAAGTCCTGGGTGACCCGCTCGCGAAGCTGCTCCTTGACCGAGGTGACGGCGGCGTCGGACAGCTTCACCGGCCCGGTCGCCCCGGCGGCGGCCAGCAGGTCGCGGTCGGTCGCCGACAGCCGCTCGTACCAGCCGGAGTCCCGCAGCGCCCGGTCGACCAGCCGGTCGGCCTCGGCGAGGGCGCGTTCCCGGTCGGCGCGAACCGCGAGTTCCTCGCGCAGGTTCCCGGTGAGCCGGTCCAGGGCGTCCCGCGCCCGGCCCGTGGCCTCCTCGACGACGTCCTCGGTCCGCCGGCCCGGGCCGGCGCCCTCCGCGGGGGCCTGCGCCGGGTCGGCGAGGTCCTCCGGCCGGGCGTAGAGCCGGGCGGCCTCGTCCTCGGCCCGCTGGAGGAACCCGCCCTCGGAGTCCGTCCGGATCCTGCCCAGACCGGCCTCCGGGATCCGGCCCGGCTCGTGGGTGGGCCGGGTGCCGTCGCCGATGAGCCGCTGCGCGCCGAGGGAGTCCACCGCGTGGTCGAAGCGCTCGCGGGCCATCCGGACGAAGGCCTCCCGGACGGCCGCGACGCGCACCAGGCCGTCGAGGTCGGCGAAGATCCGCTCGCGCTGCTGCGGCCGCTCCGCCAGTTCCCGGTACATCAGGGCCCTGGCCCTGCGGAGCACCGCGGCGGGCAGGTCGGCCGGGGCGTGCTCGGGGAAGCGCACGGAGCCCTCGGCGAACTGCTCGGCCAGCCGCGCCTCCGCGGCCTCGTCGTGGGCGTGGCCGGCGTCGTCGGGGTCCTTCCGGTGCTGCTCGGCCGCGTCGGAGAGCTTGGTCTCGTACGCGTCCTGGAGGTCCCGCTGGGTCTGCCGCCACTGCGCCGCGCGTTCGCCGTCCGCCTCGGCGCGGATGTGCTCGGGCGCGTCGGCGTAGTGGTACGCGTGGCCGGACGCGGTCCGGTCCGACGACGGCGCGGAGCCGTGCGGCGGCGGCGCCTGCTCGGACAGCGGCTCCTCGCCGAACCGCCCGGTGTGTGGCATCGGCACGGCGACCTCGCCCGAGCCGTAGTGCTCCGGCAGCTTCGAGGGCGTCGTGGTTGAGAGCAGCAGGGGCTCCCCGGCGGGCCCCCCGGTGGACGGCTTCGTCCCGGCGTTCGTGTTGGTGTACTCGTGCCAGTTGCCGCCGCCCTCGACGACCGGGCGGCCCAGGGCGTCGAAGCCGACCTTGCGGGCGACGACCAGGTGGCCGGTACCGAGGCCCTGCTCCCTCATGGTCTTCGGGCCGCTGAAGCCGGGCACCACCCAGACCGGCCCGTCGGCGGCCCGTGCCTTCAGGCCGGTCAGTCCGTCGACCTGCCAGACGTGCTCCATCACCTCGGCGACGAAGTTGACGTGGTCCGCGCCGTCGAGGCCGCACGCGACGAAGTCGAGAACCTGCCCGTCCTGGAACTGCCCGTGCTTACCGAGGTCGACGACGGCGTCGGCCACCTCCTTCGGCGTCAGCTCGACACCGTCGCGGGTGGGCAGGCCGTCCGCGTTGGTGTGCATCACCAGGCTGTAGTGGGAGGCGTCGTCGGGCCGTTGCCGGAGGGCGTGCAGGGCGGCGTCGGACGGCGGGTCGCCGATCACCCAGGCCCGGCGGTCCTCCTGGGACAGCGGACGGCCGTGCGTCGAGGCCGCGCCGTAGTCGGGGGCGGGCACGTGCTGCGTGGTGGAGTAGTGGGACGCCACGTGGGTGGTGGCCGGGGTGACGTCGCCGGTCTTGTCGCCCTGGGCGGTGTGGTCGCCGCCCAGGATGGTCCGCTGCTGCCCGGCGTCCGGCTCCTCGTGGACGACGGGCTCCTGGTGGGCCTGCCCCTGGTGCTCGCCGGTCGTCGGCACGTGGGTCGGTGCGGGCACGTCCGGCGAGGGGGTCGTGGCGTGCGCGGGGGCCGGCACGGGCACGGCGCCCTCGTCCTCCACCGGCCGCTTCGGTGCGGTGTCCCCGCCGCCGACCGTCGCGCTCCGCTTCGGGGGCTCCGGCGTGGAGGCGTCGGAGGTCTTCGGCGGGCCCGAGGCGTTCTTCGCCCCGTCCTCGCCGCCCGTCGTCCTGGCCCGGCTGCCCGCCGGGGGCTCCGCCGTCGACTTGTTCGCGCTGTTCCCGGACGACGTGGACGAGCCGTCCGAGTCCGTCCTGAGGTGCTCCGGCCGGTTGCCGCCGAGCGGACCGGTGCCGTAGTCCCCGTCCCCGAAGAAGATCCCCTTCGGCGGCCCGCCGGCGAGCCCCCCTCCCTCCGGACGGGAGACCCACAGCGAGGTCGGGTGGCCCATCAGGGTGGACACCACGGCCAGCGGGAAGCGCGCGTAGTTGGGGAGTTCCAGGTCCTGCAGCCTGAGCCGCAGCGGGCCGCCGGCCATGTGGCCGAGGTGGCCGAGCGCCCCCATCGCGACGCCGCCGTAGAAGCTTTCGACGGAGACGGTGAACTTGTGGTCCTCGCCGAACGTCAGGTTGTAGGTGCCTTCGCTGAGGACGTTCTGGACGCCGCCCTTGAGCCAGCCGCCGATGCCCTCGCCGAACCGGTAGAGGAACTGCCCGGCGGTCTGCGGGTGCAGGCCGTCCATCAGGCTCACCGCGCGCCGGGCGAGGTCCTGGGTGGCCTTGACGGTGTCCGTGAGGTGCCGTGCCTCCGCCTTGAGGAAGTCCAGGTGCTTCGTCTCGCTCTCCAGCACGCTGCCGCTGAGGTGCTTGAGCTCGTTCTGCATCTTCCCGATCTGCTTGGTGAGGCCTTCCAGGGCCTTGAGGTCGACCATCCCCGCGGTCTCGACCAGCGTCCTCGCCAGCTTGTTGAACGCTCCGAGGTCGATGGCGTGGCGGGCCCCGTCGGCGGCGAGCCGGGAGGCGATCAACCGTCCCGCGGCATTGGCGAGTTCCGCGTCGATACCCTGCTGGAGGAGGTGCTGCTCGAAGGTCTTCCCCATCTCCTGGGAGAGCTTCTCCACCTTGCTGAGCTTCTGCGCCACGTTCTCGACGGCTTCGCGGCCGGCGCCGATGACGCTCTTCTCGCCGCTCTCGACGAAGCCCTGCCGGACGTGGTCCGCGATCTCCCCGAGGGCGTTCCGCTCGGCGTTCTTCGCGCTGTTCTTGGCGGCGTCCTTCGCTGAGTTCTTCGCCACGTTCTTCGCCGCGTCCTTGGCGGCGTTCTTCGCGATGTCCTTCTCGACGATCTTGAGGGCGTCCTTGAGGCTCAGCGACGACGTGTTCCGCATGAGCTTGAGGACCTGGTTCAGCTCGGCCGTGCCCAGCGTCTTCAGCTCGTTCTTGAACTCGGACCCGGCCAGCATCTTGAGGTCGGCCTGGAGGTTCTTGCTGAGGCCGCGTCCGAAGATCCGCCCGAAGAGCTTGCCTGCGCCGAAGGTGAGCAGTTCCAGCGGGCCGGTGAGCAGGCCGTTGATCGCGCCCATCTCGATGGCCTGGATGAAGGACTCCTTCTCCCACTTGTCCTTGTGGCCCTGGCCGATCTGGATGCCCTGGATGATGCCGTCCATCAGCATGGCGGTGGTGATGGACAGGAACTCGTGCAGCAGGAGCTGCTTGAACAGCCAGATGAAGACCTGCTTGATCACTTCGCCCGCGACCTTGTAGGCGACAAAGATCTCCGCGAGCGAGCCGCCGAAGGTGATCGGCAGCATGGCGATGGCCCAGGCGATCTGGGCCACCAGCTGGATCAGCTGGGCGATGATCATCCACTTGGCGTACTCGACCTGGTTGGCCACCTTGTGCGCGAACTCGCCGAGCTGCTTGGCCATCATGCCCGCGGCCGTGACGTAGTCGGTGCCGCCGTCCTCCCCGATGAGCTGGCGCATCTTCCGCATGAACTCGTCGGCCGCCTGGCCCTCGAAGCTGTCGCGGCAGATGTTGACGAGTTCGACCAGGTAGCCGCGGAGCTCGGGGATCTTCTCGTTGATCAGCAGGTAGTCGTCGCCCGCCGTGCGCAGGTTGTCCTCGTTCGCCTCCGGCCACTTCATCCCGGTCACGATGCTGAAGAACTTCGCCAGGCCCGGCGGCAGCATGATCGACACGGCGGTGGACTCCTGGCGGTGGTCGTACGGAAGAAGGGAGGTGCCCGGCCGCACGGCGGGCCGGACGGCGCGTCAGACCGAGTTCCCGGCCTCGTGGTCGGCGTCGTTGAGGATGTTGGCGGTGTTCGTCCCACCGGTCCCGGCGCTCTCGACGGTGCTCCGCACGCTCTTGAGCAGCTTGATGATCGACTCGGTGGGTGCGTCGACGTTCTCGTGGTACTTCTTGCCGATCTCGTCGTTGCCTGCCGATTCCTTGTTGTACAGGTTGATCTGCCCGGTCCAGGTCTCAATGTCCGTGAACAGGTCGGCGAGCTGGGGATACTTGCCGAACTTGTCCTTCAGGTCCGACAGCGCGGTCAGCTTCTCAGCCACGGAACTCCTCCTGCCGGTCGCGCTTGCGCCGCTCCTCCGCCGCCGCGTCCTCGGCGAAGCCGGGGCGCATCTGCCGCAACGGGGCAAAGAGTCCGTCCAGTTCGGTGCCGCCGGTCATCGAGGCCGCCAGGGTCTCACCGAGGCCCTTGAACTCGCCCATCGTCGCGGCCACCCGGTCGCCGAGGTCGGCCCGCGCGGTGTTCAGCACGTCGGTGAGCACCTTGGCGAGCTGGGCCGGAGCCATCGACCGGTAGGCGGTGGTGTGGAAGGTCAGCGACTCCACCTGTCCCTGGGCGCCCACCACCGCGGTGACCATCCGGTCCTTGGACGTCACCGAGGCGGTCGCCACCTCCAGTTCCTTGACCGCCGCGGCCATCTTGACCTGCTGCTCCTCCAGAGCGGCCATCGCCTGTTCGATCTGTTCGGCGAACGAGAGTTCCACTCCCGCACCTCCGTCTCTTCCCGAGGGTGCGGTCCCGGGCCCGGGGATGTCGGGCCCGGGACCACACCGGTCCATCCATGGGGTCGTACGGTCATCTCTACGGCTGCGCCCGGCCGCCGGGTTCGACGCCGGCCGACCGGGTCCCGCCCGACACGCGCTCAGCGGCCGATGACCCCCGTCACCGCGCCCGAGTCGGTGCCCCAGACCTCCTCGTCCTCGGACAGCCAGGTGGTGCGCTGCCGCTCCTTCTCGCCCTGGCCACCCGCGCCCGCACCCGCACCGGCGCCGGCACCCATCGGAGGCATCATCGGGCCGCCCATGCCGCCGGTGGTCGACATACCGCGACCCATCAGCTGGGCCTCGTCGGCCGCGGCGGCGGCTGCGGCCCGCCCGGCGGCGGCGCGCCCGGACAGGGCCGCCTCCTCGGCCAGCGCGGCGCCGCCGTTCGCGGCGCCCAGCGTGGCCATCCGCCCGCCGATCCCGATCGTCGGCGGACCCGAGGCACTGATGCCGCCGGTGGTCCGGGGGCCGGAGAGGCCCGAGCCGCCGGTCTTGCCGAAGGACTCCCCGAACAGGTCGGTGCCGCCCTTGAAGGAGCCCGAGCCGCCGGCACCGCCCAGACCGCTCGTACCGAAGGAGAAGTCGCTGCCGAAGGAGGGCGGCAGGCTGGCCCAGCTGCCACCCCCGCCGCTGCCGCCGGAGGTACCGCCGGGCCGCCCGGTGTGGGCACGCGACTGGTCGTTCAACAGCTGTTCGAACTGCGAGATCGGCTGCCCGTTGGCGTTGCGGACCGTGCCGTCCTTGTCGATCGTGTCGTCCTTGCCGAGCACCACCGGATAGCCGTTCGCGTCCTTCAGCAGAGCGCCGCCGGGATCGGTGACCGTGCCGTCCTCGTTCTTCTTCGAGCCGGGGGGCACCGTGAACGGCGCGCCGAGGCCGCCGCCGGTCTGGGTCTGGGTCGGCTTGCCGACGGTCGTTCCCGGCGGCACGTGCCGCGGCTTGCCGTCCGCACCCAGCAGGGGCTTGCCGTCGGGACCGATCAGCTCGCCCTTGGCGTTGACCGTGGTGCCGGGCGGCACGTACTGCGGCTTGCCGTCCTTGCCCAGGAGCGGCTTGCCGTCCTTGCCGAGCAGCGGCGCCTGGCTGCCACCTCCGCCGCCGTTCCCGTTGTTGCCCCCGATCCCGGTGAACGAGCCCGGCACGTGCGTGGGCGGGGGCGGGGGCGGGGTGGCGCCCTTGGTCCCCGGCGGCTTCTTGTCGCCCGAGCCGCCGAGACCCAGGTCACCGCCCTTGCCGTCACCGCCCTTGCCGTCACCCCCGGCGCCGGACGATCCCGGCGGGGGCTTCGGGCCGCCGTCCGGGGCGGTCGGCGGCTTGTCGGCGGGCAGCCACTTCTTCGGCGGGTCGACCTTCTGCAGGACAGCGGTGGCGTGGGAGTAGGCCGTCTTGAGCGCGGTCATCGCCTCGGCCGAGTACTTGTCCAGGGTGATCTCGATCCAGGTCGTCCAGATCTTCTTGGACAACTCCTCCAACCACTGTTTGAAGGCGTCGTTGTCGCTCGGCAGCACCTGCCCGCCGGTGAAGGAGGCGGTGTTGTTGTCCACCATCGTCGGGACCAGGCCGGCCGTCGCCACCGCGAACGCGGCGTGGACGCATGCGTGCGGCCAGGAGAACGAGGCATCGTCCTCCTTGAGGGTCCACTTCGTCGCGAACAGGTTCTCGCCTCCCGTGACCCGCCAGGCGTTGTAACCCTCGTACATCTTGCGGTGCGCGGTACGCATCGCCTCCGCGACGGCGTCCAGGGCACTCGCCATGGCGTCCGTCGTCCCGAGGTCGAGGTGCAGCTTGATGAACTCGTTCCGCGTACCGATCAGGACTTCCTTGAACCGGCCGGCCGCGCTCCCCTGGAAGTCGCTGCCCGCGCCGTCGACCTCGTCCGCCCAGGTCTGGATTCTCTGCTGCTGGTTCCCCACCCAGAGGTTCGCGGCGCGGATGACCGTTGCCGCGTCGTTGAAGCTCTGGGCGCTCGTCCGGTCGTTCCTGCGGTCGCCCCACAGGAGCGGCGCCAGGATCTCGTCCGCGTTGGCCTCGAAATGCCCGAGCGGCGTGCTGGTGTCACCTGCGGGTGGCTTGAGCTGCCAGAAATCCCAGTCGACCGTGACACCAACGATCGTGCTCCACGGGCTCGTGGTGTTGTACACCCACTCGGCCCACATGTCGTAGCCCGCCCAGTCGCCCTTCTTGGTGGCCTTCCTCTCGTCATTGCCGCTCTTCATGCCCGTACGGACCTCGATCCCGGTGATCCACGGCTGAGCCATCGCCGCGTCCCGGTTCGTGATCGTTGCCTGCGTCGAGCTCGCGAAGGCCGCCAGGGCGTCTTCCCATGGGTAATGCTTCGGATCTGCCATGGCGTCCTCCGGGAGGCATCGGAACGGGAACGGAAGGGGACGGCGCCTTACCCGCCGTCGGACGGGCGGTCAGGCCCGCCCGACGGAGAGTCGGGTCAGTGGACGGACGTCGACGGGCTGCCGCCGCCCAGGACGTCGTGCAGGATCTCCATCATCTGCGCCTCGGTGAGGCTGTCCTCCGCCCCGAGGTTGAACATGGTCCCGGCCATCTCCAGGTCGGACTCGATGTTCTTGACGTCCGCCTGAATGGTGGTCAGCGCGGAGGCCACGCTGGCCATGAACTCGTTCGAGCCCTTCTTCAGGTTCGCGCTCTCGGGCAGGACGTCGTTGCCCGGCAGCAGGGGCGGGCAGTCGTGTACCTTGCCCGCCTGGTCACCGATCTCGATGCGATAGGTCTCCAGCTTCTTGGCGAAGTCAGTGAGACCGCCCACCGAGACCTTGATCGTTTCCTCGCCCACGGGCGATCACCTCCGTCCTGGCCTCAGTGGAACTGCTTTCCGGCGTTGGCGTCAGACTCCGTCATGATGTCGTGCATCGTGTTGAGGGTGTTCGCGGCGGCGGTGATGTCCTCGTCCATGGCGCTCTCGTTGGCCGCCACGACCCGGGAGAGCTCCTCGAAGGCGTTGGCCGCGACACCCTGGAAGTGGCCGCCGTCGATCACGCCCTTGATCTTGCCCATGAGGTCGTCCAGGTTGCTCCGCATCATGGAGCCGGCCTGGCGCAGTTCGGTGGCCGCCTGCGAGACGGTTTCGTGGTGGAGCTGGATGCTGCCGAAGTCCATCGGTCTGAATCCTCCTTCTGTGACGGAACGTCAGGCGCCTTGCAAGCCGTTGTAGATGCCGTCGGCGGCATGGGCGCGGGCATCGTCCTCCGCCTGGGTGAGGATCTGGTTGGCGCCCTGGGTGGACTGCACGAACTTCTCGAAGGACCCGATGATCTGCTGGTAGCGCGACATCCAGTCCTCGACCTTCTGCTGGAAGACGGAGCTGGCGCCGGAGATGTAGCCTCCGGCCAGCTCCTCCTTGATCCGCTCGACCGTGCGCCCGGCGGTCACCATGTTCTCGATCTGGTGCTCCAGGCTGGCGAGGACCTGGCGGATCGCCTCGTCTTCCTTGGTCAACATGCCCGGTGTGGTCATGGCGTGCTCCCTTCCCTGCGCTCGCCGGGCGGGCGGCCCGGCGGAGTTTCCTGATCGACTCAACGGTCCTGCGGTGGGCGGTGGTTCAGCCGCACGGCGGCGCGGCCGGGGTGGCCGCGGCGGTCGGCGTGGCCGCGGCTGTCGGCGAGACGGCCGCGCCGTCGCCGAGCGCCGCCGGGTCGAGGCTGGGCCCGGCCGGCAGCAGGCCGAGCACCGGCGCGGGCACCGCGACGGGGGTGGTGCCGCCGTAGCCGAGCTGCTTCGCCACCGCCGCGGCGGGCAGCGGGAAGCGCACCCCGGCCTCGGTGACCAGGTACTCGGTGCTGCCCGCCCCGGCGCCGGACAGCGCCCGCACCAGGGCCCCGCGGCCCGGCCGTACGGCGATCCGGTCGGCGACCGCGCAGGTGCCCGGTGGCGCGCCCACCGGGGCCGTCGGCGGGCGGCCCGCCTCGGCCCGGTCGGCGGGCAGCACCGTGACGGACGTGACCGGGGAGCCCGCGCCGGTGTGCAGGTCGGCGCAGACGCCCTCGCCGTGCAGCGGCGCGACCAGGGCCGGCGGCGTCTCCGGGAGCCCCGGGGCCGGCGGACCGCCGGGCGCGGTGTGCCCGGCGAGGTCCATGGCGCCGATCGGCGCGGCCTCCGGGGCGTTGCCGCCGTACGCCTCCTGCTGGGTGCGCGGGTCGCCGAGCAGCAGCGCGTACAGGGTCGGGGTGAGCGGGGCGAGGCCGTCCTTGGTGAGCAGGTAGTGCGCGCCGCCGGGGGCCCCGAAGAGCTGGCCGATCCGGGTCGGTTTGCCGCCCAACGCCGGGCCGCCCTCGCCGCGCCGGGCGACGGCGGGCGAGGCCAGGTCCGGGCCGGCGGGCAGCGCGTTCAGCACGCCCGCCGGGACGGGGAAGGGCGTCGCCCCGCCGTAACCGAGCGCCTGCAGCGCCTGGTTGGCGGTGTCCACGCGCAGCCGCTGGCCTTGCCAGAGCAGGTGGACCGAGCCGTCCGGGAGCGCGACGAGCAGGCCCTGGCCCGGGGTCAGCGCCCGTCCCTCCGACGCCGGGTCCATCTGCAGGCCGAGCCGGGTCGCGGGGGCGCCGGTCGGGCCGGACTGGACGGTGCCGCAGACCAGCCAGGTGCCGCCCGCCAGGTCGGCGGCCGGGGGCAGCCCGTCGGGGGCGCCGACGATTCCGACCGGTAGGCCGCGCGGCGCGTCCGCGAGCGAGTCCCGGCTCACCTGCCGCACCGTCATCTGGTCGCCGGCCACCAGCCGGGCGCTGGTGTCGTTCAGCACCGGGTGCAGCTGCCCGCCGACGAAGAGGTAGCGGGCGCCGGTCTCCTCGACCACCACCAGGGTGCCGGGTTTGGCCCAGCCGTCGCTGCCGCCGGGTTTGATCACCCCGTACACCGTGACGCCGAGCCCGATCAGCACCGCGACGGCCAGGCCGGTCATGGTGCCCCGGGTAGTCCGCCCGGTGGGGGTGTCCGGCGCGTCGGGCTCCGCGCGCAGCATGCCCGAGGCCAGCCTGCTCATCACGAACAGGTGCGCCTGCACCTGGTCGCGTCGGGACTGCATCCGGTTCCTCCCCGCCTCCTGGGCGCACCCGTTGTCGCCGGGGACGCGCGGTGCGCGCGTCCTCTTCGGTGCTACGGGCGGCGGAGGCGGTCCGGTTCACCGCCCCGGCGGCGGCTCCGCCGGCGGCCCTGTCGGCGGCTCCGCCGGCGGTCGGTGGTCCGGGCCGGCGAGGGCGTTCAGGCGGGCGCTGACGGCGTCGGCGTCACGGTGCTCCAGGTCTTCGAGGATGGCGAGGCCGCGCGTCCAGGAGGTCCGGGCGGCTTCGGGATCGCCGAGGGCGAGGTGGGTGTCGCCGATGTGGGTGTGGATGTCCGCCTGGAGGAAGTAGTCGCCGACCTCCTGCCGCAGCCGCAGGGACTCCTGGTAGGCGGGCAGGGCCTCGTGGTACTCGCCGAGCTGGTGGTGGATGTAGCCGACGCTGTCCCAGATCGACGACTGGGCGGGGAGGTTGCCGGTTTCGCGGGCCAGGTCCAGCGCGCGCCGGCAGTGCGCCAGTCCCGGCCGTGGCTCGCCCTGCTGCGTCAGGTACCAGCCGATGCTGTTGAGGGCGAGGGCCTGCCCGTTGCGGTCGTCGATCGCCCGGAACAGCTCCAGTGCCCGGCGGGACTCGGCCACCGCCTCGGCGTCGGCCTGTTCCTCGCCGAGCGCGAGGGCGAGGTCGAGCAGGGTCCTGCCCTGGCGCGGCCGGTCGCCGAGCGCGTCGAACAGGTCGAGGGCCAGGCGCAGTTCGTGGCGGGCCTGGGGCTGGCGGCCCTGGGAGCGGTGCACCTGGCCGAGCCAGCGGTGCGCGTGGGCCTGTCCGCGGAGGTCCCCGGTCCGCTCGGCGGCGGCGAGCGCGGTCTCGCTCGCCCGCTGCCACTGCTGCCACAGCCCCGACTTGAGCAGGTAGGCCACCTGCGCGGCGACGAGCTGCCAGGCGTGCGTGTCGAGCCCAGCCCGGTGGGCCCCGTCGACGATCCGTTCGAGCACCGGCTGCTCGCCCCGGTACCAGGCGAGCGCCTGCCCGCGGTCGGCGAGGTCCTCGGGCGCGACCCCGGCGGCCGGCTCCGCGAGGGCGAGCGGCTGCCAGGAGGCGTCGTCGGCGTAGGCGAGGCAGCCGGCCCGGTGTGCGGTGTGGAGGTAGTGGTCGAGCATCCGCAGGGTCGCCTCGGCCCGTCCCTGCGGGGACTCGTCGGCGGCCGCCCGCTCGGCGGCGTAGGCGCGCAGCAGGTCGTGCAGGGTGTAGCGGTCCCGGTCCGGCGCCGCGATCAGGTGGGCGCGGTGCAGGTCGTCCAGCAGCCGGCGGGCCTCGGCCGGCTGCAGGCCGGCGAGGCTCGCGGCGGCGGCCGCGCCGATCTCCGGCCCCGGGTGCAGGCCGAGCAGCCGGAACAGACGCGCGGCTTTCGGCGCCAGGGCGCGGTAGGACCAGGAGAGCACCACCCGGACGTCCGCGTGCACGTCCCCGGTGGACAGCAGGTCCAGGCGCGCCCGGGAGTCCCGCAGTTCGCGCGCCCAGACGCCGAGCGGGGTGCCGGGGTGGTCGGCCGCGCGGGCGGCGGCGATATTCAGGGCCAGCGGCAGCCGGGCGCACAGCTCGATCAACTCGTCGGCGTCGTCGGGCTGTTCCTCGACGGCGGCGGGGCCCAGGCGGCGGGCGAGCAGTTCGCGGGCCTCGGCGCGGGAGAGCACGTCGAGGGCGAGCGGGACGGCGCCGTCCAGGGCGACCAGTCCGGGCATCCGGTTCCTGCTGGTGACCAGGACCAGGCAGGTGTCCGAGCCGGGCAGCAGCGGGCGGACCTGCTCCGCCTCGAGGGCGTTGTCGAGGACGATCAGCGTCCGGGTGCCGGCCAGCCGGCTGCGCAGGAGCGCGAGTTGCCCGTCCGGGTCGGCGGGGATGCGCGAGGCCGGTACGCCGAGCGCGTCCAGGAAGCCGCGCGCCACGTCGGCGGCGTCGACCGGGCTCCTGGCCGGGTCGAAGCCGCGCAGGTTGGCGAAGAGCTGCCCGTCGGGGAAGCGGTCCGCCACCCGGTGGGCGAAGTGCACGGCGAGCGTGGTCTTGCCCACGCCGGCGGTGCCGGCGATCGCCGAGATCACGACCGCGCCGCAGCCGGGGATCCGGTCGCCGAGGAGTCCGTCGAGCGCCTGGATCTCTCGGGCCCGACCGGTGAAGTGCCGGATGGCCATCGGCAGTTGCTGCGGCACGGCCGGCGCGCCACGCCCCCCACCCGGCCCGGCCGGGGAGCGCGGGAAGGGCGGGGAGGCCGCCGCACCGGTCTCGGGCCGGGGCGCGGCCGGCGGGGTGTCCGGTCCGCCCGGCTCCTCCGCGCCCGCGTCCCGAGCGGCCATCAGCCACCGGGCGCGGGTGTCCGGGTCGAGGCCCAGGGCCCCGGCGAGCCGGACCACCGAGGACATCCGCGGCCTTCGCCCACCTGCCTCCAGGGCGCTGATCGACCGGGTCGACACCCCCGAGCGCTCTGCCAGCTCGTCCTGGCTCCACCCCGCCGACAGGCGTCGCTCACGTAACAGCTCGGCGAACACAGCAGCCCCCAACACGTCCCCCAGTCCCCCGGCCAAGCGTCCCCCGCGCCCCGCCCCGTCCGGCGCGGGCCGCGAACGAGCGTAGCCGGGAGCGGCCCAAGTGTCAGGTCAACGTCAGGTCAACGTCGTGGTCCGCCGGAGCCTCCGGCGGCGACAATGAACGCCCGATCGACCCGTCCGAGGAGGAGCACGTGAACGCCCGCACGGCCGCTTCGCGTCCGACCGGATTGCGCGACACCGACGGTGGCACGTCCACCGCAAGTCGCATCAGGGTCACCGGCTGAATCCGCCGGCCCGGGACGCGAGCCGAGGCAACAGGGGTACCGCGGCCCGCGTCCGGGTCGGCTCAGCTCGGCATCGCCGCGAGTGCCGCGCGGGCGACCGTCACGGCCTGCGCCTCGCAGCCGTCCGCCGGGTGCGCCTTGCCGCCGAGGTCGACCGAGAGGCGCAGGTTGCCGTCGCGGACGTGAAGGGAGCAGTTCGTCCCGTTCCCCACCGAGCCCCAGTAGGCCTCCTCGCCGACGCCGAGGCCGCTCGCGCGGCGCTCACCGGCGGCCAGGTCGCCGAAGTCCTTGCGCTGGACCTGGGTCGCGTTGTCGCTGGTCCCGGCGCTGCGCTGGAGCATCCAGCGGACGATCGCGGACGGGTTCCGGTCCCAGTAGGTGGTGCCGGAGACGACCGACGAGCCGTACCAGTAGCAGTCGGTCTCGGCCCTGGAGGACTGCTCGACGTAGTGGTCCTCCTCCTGCTTGCGCTCGGCGGCCGGGAGCGGGAGCCGCCCGGTGGCCTCCGCACAGGCCGGTGCCTTGACGTACTTGTCCGGGACGGCCGGGCCGTTCGGGTCGTTCGCGTCGCGCAGCCACAGGTATCCGCCGACGCCCGCCGCGGCGACGACCCCGGCAGTCACCAGGGCGGCGGTCCGGCGCGACCGGCGCGGCGGGGTACCGGCGGCGACGACGGGTACCGGTGCGGGCGGGTCGGTTTCCGACCCGGTGTCCACGGCCGTGGCCAGGGCGGTCAGCCCGGGCGCCGCCAGGTGGTACGAGGTCGGCTCGGACGTCCGCGCGCGCGGCGGCGCGGCGCCCTGCGGGTCGGCGAGCAGCCCGTCCACCGCCGTCTGCTGCGCGGTGATCAGCGCGTGCACCGTCGGCGGCCACTGCCGGGCGGCCGGGGCGACCGGGCCGAGGAGTTCGAGCAGGCGGGCCGGGGTCGGGCGGGCGGCCGGGTCCTTGGCCAGGCAGGCCGCGAGCAGCGGCCGGGTGGCGGCCGGTACGGCGGCGAGGTCCGGCTCGGTGTGCACGACGTTGTAGAGGGTCTGCAGGGTGGAAGCCCCGGCGAAGGGGCTGCGGCCGGTCAGGGCGAGCGCCAGCACCGCGCCGAGCGAGAACACGTCGGCCGCCGGGGTCAGTACCCGGCCCTCGGCCTGCTCGGGCGACATGTACGCGGGCGAGCCGATCACGCCGCCGGTGTGGGTGAGCTCGGCGTCCTCCTCGGCCGCCCGGGCGATCCCGAAGTCGATGACGCGCACGCCGTCGTCGGCGAGCAGCACGTTCTCCGGCGTGAGGTCGCGGTGGATCAGCGCCGCCCGGTGGATCTCCGCCAGGGCCGTGGCCAGGCCGACGGCGAGCCGGTGCACGGCGTCCGCGGGCAGCGGCCCGGCGGCCTCGACGGCGGCGCCGAGCGAGGGCCCGACCACGAACACCGAGGCGAGCCAGGGCGTCGGCGCGTCGACGTCGGCGTCCATCACGGCCGCCGTGTACGCCCCGGACACCCGACGGGAGGCGCCGGCCTCGCGCCGGAACCTGGCCCGGAAGCCGTCGTCGGCGGCGAACCGGTCGTGCACCTGCTTGACCGCCACCAGCCGCCCGTCCGGCGCGGCGCCCAGCAGCACCCGGCCCATCCCGCCGCGTCCCAGTTCCGCGAGGACCCGGTACGGGCCGACCTCGGCCGGGTCCGACTCCCGCCGCGGCCGCATCGAGGCGCCCGTCACCGGAACGCCGGCTGCGTGGGGGACACCTCGGGGGACGTCCCGTTCACGGACACGAACTGCGCCACCTGCACCGCCGTCGCGGCCATCGTCCGGGTCAGCTCCTCACACCGCCCCTTCGGGTAGCTGCTGCCCTTCACCGCGATGAAGACGTTCAGGTTGACGTCGCGCACGTAGAACACGCAGTTCTCCTCGTCCAGATACTTCTTCGGGAGCCAGAACGCCTCCTCCGCGAAGCCCGGGTCCGACACGCGCGTGTGGCCTCCGACGTAGAGGGCCTCGAAGTGCTCCTTCGCCCGCTCGGCGCCGGTCAGGCCACCGGGGAGGCTCGGGTAGACGTCCCAGTCGACGTCGAGCTGGTCGCCGCTGCGGGAGTTCCACTGGCAGCCCTTCTCCGGGTGCTTCCCGTGCGAGTCCGTGGCCTCCCAGGTCCCGGGGTTGCCCCAGGGTGCGGAGAACTCGGGCGGGACCGTCACCCTCCGGGCGTCCGCGCAGGTGGGCGCCACGGCCGTGTACTTGTCCTTGACCTGCGAGAGCGGCACGTTCCCGGGCGTGGGCACCGGCTCGGGGAACACCGAGTCCAGGTTCACCACCCCGGTGGCGACCAGGCCGCCCGCCACCCCGGCGAGCGCCAGGACGATCGCGCCGACGGTCAGGACGATCCGCCTCCCCCGGCGGCGCCGCCGCACGGGCGCGGCCGACGGCTCGGCCGGGCCGAAGGCGGTCGCCGTGGGGGCCTCGCCCACCGCGGGCACGGGCGCGGCCGGCGGCTCGGCCGGTCCGAAGGCACCGCCCACCGCGGGCACGGGCCGGACGGCGGCCGACGCGGGCACGGGCCGGACGGCGGCCGACGCGTCGGTGCCCAGCAGCCGGGCGATCTCCGCCCCCTGCGCCGCCAGCAGCCCGTGCACCGCCTCGGGCCACGGCCGCGTCGACGGAGCGAGCCGCCCGACCGCCGCGAGCACCTCCTGCGGGGTCGGCCGCGCGGCCGGGTCCTTGGCCAGGCAGGCCGCGAGCAGCGGCCGCAGTCCGTCCGGCACCCCGCTCAGGTCGGGTTCGGCGTGCAGCACGTTGAAGAGGATCCGCGGCAGCGACTCCCCCGTGAAGGCCGGCCGGCCCGTGCAGGCCACCACCAGGGTCGCGCCGAGCGAGAACACGTCACTGGCGGGCGTCAGTTCACGCCCCTCGACCTGCTCGGGCGACATGTAGCCGGGCGAGCCGATCATCGCCCCGGTGCGGGTGAGCTTGGTGTCCTGGCTCTCCGCCGCCCGTGCGATCCCGAAGTCGATGACGCGCACGCCGTCCTCGGCGAGCAGGACGTTGGAGGGCTTGAGGTCCCGGTGGATCAGACCCGCCCGGTGCACGTCGACCAGCGCCTGCGCCAGCCCGGCGGCCAGCCGCCGGACCGACTCCTCCGGCAGCGCGCCGACCGCCCGCAGCGCCTCGTTCAGGGCCGGACCGGGCACGAACTGCGAGGCCAGCCAAGGGGTTTCGGCCTCCGGGTCGGCCGCGATCACCGCCGCCGTGTACCCGCCGGAGACCCGCCGCGAGGCCTCCACCTCGCGTCGGAACCGGATCCGGAACCCGTCGTCCTCGGCGAACTCGGCGTGCACCTGCTTGACCGCCGCGGGCCGCCCGTCCGGCGCCACCCCCAGCAGCACCCGCCCCATTCCGCCCTGCCCGAGCAGCGCCAACACCCGGAACGGCCCCACCTGCGCAGGCCCGTTCGGTCCCACCGTCTCCACGTCGCCCCTGCCCCCCGCCGCTGTGTGCGAACAGATGATACAGACGGGCCCTCCCTGCGATCCGGGCCGGTCCGATCGGGCACGGAACCTCCCCGCGGCCTGCCCGTCACTCGCATCGGTGCCGCGAACTGGCACCCGAACGACGCCTGGCCGAGGCTGGGGCCGGGTCCCCCTTCTGACGGGTTCGGTGCCGATGTTCGATACCAGCTTTGCGTTCCCGCGTTCCCTGCTGCGGCCGGTGGGCGGCGCCCGGGGCCGGGTCGCCGTGGTCGGATCGGGCATCGCCGGACTGGTGTGCGCACACGAGCTGCAGCGCCGCGGCTTCGACGTCGTCGTGTACGAGCGGGCGAACCGGCCCGGCGGGCGGGTGCGGACCCACCGGTTCTGGGACGGCACGCACGTGGACCTGGGCGCCATGCGCATCCCGGGCAACCACCACTGTGTGCTGCACTACGTCTCCGGGTTCGGGCTGGTGACCCGCCCGTTCGTCAACGCCAACCCGCGCGCCTTCTACCATCTGCGCGGTCGCCGGGTCCGGGTGCAGGACGTGGCCTCGCTGTTCCCCTCGTACGCGCTGCGCCCGGCCGAACGGCAGGCACCGGCACCCCTGCTGGACCACCTGCTCGGCTCGGTGTGGCGCACCTTCACCGTCGAGCAGCAGCGCCGCATCCTGGAGGGCCACTGGGACGACCCGGCGCTGGAACGGGCAGCCTCGGTGTCGCTGTGGCAGTTCGTGCACGAGCACGTGTCGCAGGACGCCTGGGAGCTCTTCGGACACGCCAGCGGCCTCGCACACTACGAGCAGTCCTCGCTGCTGGAGGTGCTGGTCGACTACTTCGGCCTGTTCCACAGCGGGCAGGTCGAGCTGGTCGACGGGCTGGACGCGCTGGTCCACGCCTTCGTCCGGTCCCTGCGCCCCGGCACGCTGCGGCTCTCCACCCGGATCGACGAGATCGCGCTGACCGCGGACGGCGTCCGGATCGGCGGCCGGCGGATCGGCGCCCGGCTGCGCGACCACGCCGACTACGTGGTGTGCTGCGTCCCGGCGCCCGCGCTCGACCAGATCACCGTCACCCCGGACCTGCCGCCCGCCCAGCGGCACGCCGTCCGCGGCATCAGCTACGCGAGCAGCGTCAAGACCGTCCTGCACCTCACCCGCCGGCGCTGGGAGCTGGAGGACGACATCCACGGCGGCGGCAGCTTCACCGACCTGCCGATCCAGCAGGTCTGGTACCCGTCGGACAACGCGGTGCTCACCGAGGGCGGGGTCAACGGCAGCTCCGGCCCGAGCTGGGGCCCGCGCGACCCCCTGCGCTCCGCGGAGCCGGCCGCCCTGCTCGGCGCGTACCTGTGGGGCGCCAACGCCCGGCGCTTCGCCGCGCTGCCGGTCGCGGACCGGGACGCGCTGGTGCTGGACTGCCTGGAGAAGCTCCACCCGGGCATCACCGGGGACGTGGACGACATCGTGCACTGCGACTGGGACGTGCAGACCGGCATGGGCGGCGGCGCCTTCGCCCACCTGGCGCCCGGCGAGCACACCCGCTACCTGAGCGTGCTCGGCTCCCCGCACCCGGTGGAGCAGCCGCGGATCTTCTTCGCCGGCGAGCACCTGTCCGGCGCCCACGCCTGGTGCCAGGGCGCCGCGCAGTCCGCCCTGGGGGCGGTGAGCGCGCTGCTCGACCGCGCCGGACACCCCCGGATCGCCGCCCGGGTGGGCACGGCGTGACCGGCCCGCCCGCCGGCCGGGCGCTGGAACGGACCGAGCTGCTGGCCCCGTTCCGGCCCGCCCGCGGCGAGCGGGTCGGCCTCGAGGTCGAGTGCGGCCTGCTCGACCCGGCCACCGGGCTGGCCGCCCGCTACTTCGGCCCGCGCGGCGTGCTGGCCGTCCTGGAGGAGGTGCTCGCCCGGTGGGGCGGCGAGCGGCTGGCGGACGCCGGACGGCTGACCGGCGTCCGCCTCCCGGACGGCAGCCTGATCACCCTGGAGCACGGCGGCCAGATCGAGTACTCCTCGGCCCCCGTCCCGAGCGTCGCCGAGGCCGTGGCCGACATGCGCGCCGCCCTGGAGCGACTCGCCGAACCGGCCGGCCGGTTCGGCCTCGCCCTGGTGCCCGGCGCCAACCTGCCCTTCGACCGGCTGCGCGACATGCGGTGGGTGCCGATGAGCCGGGGCGCCATAATGCGGGACCACTTCGCCGGGCTGGGCGCGGCGGGCAGCCGGGCCCGGTACGTCATGGCGCTGTCGCTGTCCACCCAGGTCACCCTGGACTACCTCTCCCCCGAGGACTTCACCCAGAAGCTGCGGATGCAGATGGCCGCCGCCCCGGTGGTCTCCGCACTGCTCGTCAACTCGCCGATCCAGGAAGGACGGTGCGATGGACTGCTGTCGAACCGGTGCTGGGCCTGGCTGCGGATGGACCCGTACCGCAGCGGCGTGCTGCCGCCCGCGCTGCGCCCCGACGTCACCGCCGACGACGTGGTCGACTGGGCGCTCGGCGTCCCCCTGATCCACTACCGCACCCCGGACGGCCGCTACCACCCGGCGCCGCCCGGCCGCACCTTCGCCGAACTCCTCCGGGACGGCTACGGGGACGGTTCGCGGCCGACGGCGGACCACTGGGCCGCCCACCTCGACCAGCTGTGGACCAACACCCGGGTCCGCCGCACCCTGGAGCTGCGCGCCGCGGACGGACCGCCGTACCCGTTCGTCGCCGCCGTCCCCGCGCTGTGGGCGGGGCTGACCTACCACCCCGAATCCCGCGCCGCCGCCTGGGAGTTGCTCGGCCGCTACACCCTGCGCGAGCACCGGGCCGCCCTCGCGGAACTCCCCGCCCAGGGCCTGGCCACCCGCCTCGGCGGCGACCCGGTCCGCCCACTGGCCGTCGAACTTCTCCGCCTCGCCAGGGCCGGCCTGGCTGCCCGCGTCGCGGCGGACCTCGAACCGCCGCACGTCCTCGGCTACCTGGACCCGCTGGACGAGATCGCCGCCACCGGCCGGACCTTCGCCGAGTGGTGCCTGCGGCGCTGGTACGGCGACCTCGGCGGCGACCCCGCCCGCTACGTCGCCGCGTACCGGGTCTGAACGCCCGGGGTCGGGCCGGCGTCCGCCAGCCGTCATCGGTCCGTCATCGGGTCGTCAGCAGTTCGTCAGCGGAGCGTCAGCAGCCCGTCAATCCGGGCCCCGGCCCGGCCGAAGCGGTGGAAGCTGGACGTCCCTGCAGGTCCGCAGGCCGTACCGGAGGTGAGCCGCATGTCCGTCAGCGCAGCGTTCCGTTCCGCCGTCCCCGACGTCCGCCGCCGGAGCCGCACCCTGCGCGCCGCGCTCTCCCGGGGCCTGCAGCGGGTCCTGGAGCGCCTGGCCGCCAGCCCGCTCGACAACTCCGTCCTCGGCGCCATCGGCGCACCCCGACCGCCCCGCCCGCACACCGCGTCCCGTCCGGACGGCTCACCCCGACGCCTCGACCCGACGGTTCACACCGCGATGCCGTACCCGGACGGGCCGAGCGGCGCGGGGGCGGCACCGACGCCGGACGGGAGGCCCGTCCCGGCGTAGGCCTGCCACTCGCGCGGGGAGACCCCGTAGGCGGCCCGGAACGCCCGGCTGAAGTGACTGGCGCTCACGAAGCCCCAGCGGCCCGCCACCGCCGCCACGGTGACCCGGCCCGCCGTCCGGCGGGCGAGGTCACGGCGGCACAGGTCCAGCCGCTGGCGCTGGATCCAGCGGGCCACCGTCACCCCCTCGAAGCGGAACAGCTTGTGCAGGTACCGCACCGACACGTGGTGGGCGGCCGCGATCCGCTCCGGCGACAGGTCCGGGTCCCCGAGGTGGCGCATGATGTGGTCCTTCACCCGGGCCAGGGTGGCCAGGGCCGCCTCCGGTGCCTCCGGCCCGGACCGGCCGCGGCGCTCGTGGGCGAGCACCGCGAGCAGGTCGAGCGCCGTGATGGCGAGCCAGGACGCCAGGTGCGGTTCCATCGAGCCGGCCGACCGGGAGAGGCACTCCAGGTACGCGGCCACCAGCCGGGCGGTGCCGTCGGCGCTGTCGAAGGCCGTCGCGGTCAGCACCCGCAGGTCGTCCTCCGAGACGCCCACGGCCGAGCGCGGCCAGTGGAACGCCGTGAAGGCGAAGGGCTCCGGCAGCTCCTTGGCGAACGGCCGCCCGGAGTCGGAGACCGCGAAGGTGCCCGGCCGCAGCTCGACCCGGTGGCCGTCCTGGACCAGGCGGGCGGTGCCGCGGTGCTGGAGCGCCAGTGTGAGGTGGTCCTCCCCGCCGCGGGCGATCAGCCCCGCGCTGCGCTCGACCCGTTGCGGCCCGGCCTCCACCAGGGAGACCTGCAGGTCGCCCAGGCGGTGGCTGGTGATCGTCGCGGACGCGGGCGCGCCGTCGAGCAGCTCCACGTCGAGCGGGATGAAGGTACGGGAGACGGCCTCGCGCCAGTACTCCGCGCGGTCGGCGGACGGTACTCCGGTGGTGTCGAGGACGACGGACATCGGTGCTCCTCAGGCTGCTGTCGGCCGGACCGGCCAGGTCCGGCCGGGTGGTGTCGCGGTGTCGCGGTGTCGGAATGGGAGAGCGGGAAGGACGCGGCGTCCCGGCCCGGCGGGCTCGGGGCCGGGGTCACCACGAACGGCTGTGCAGGGCCACGTGCACGGTGTCGACGACCTGGATCAGCGCGGCCCGGGCGGTGCCGGTGGGGCAGTGCCCGGCGAGCAGCAGGAAACCGTGCACCGCGCCCTGGTAGCGCATCGCCACCACCGGGACGCCCGCCGCGCGGAGCCGGGCCGCGTAGGCCTCGCCCTCGTCCCGCAGTACGTCGGCCTCGGCGGTGACCACGAGCGCCGGGGGGAGCCCGGCGAGCTGGTCCAGGGACGCGCGCAGCGGCGCGGCGGTCGCCTCGCCCCGCCGGCGCGGCTCCGGCAGGTAGTCGTCCCAGAACCGGCGCATGTGGTCGCGGTGCAGGAAGTAGCCCGTCGCGTACCGGCGGTAGGACGGGGTGTCGAAGTCGGCGTCGGTCACCGGGCACAGCAGCACCTGCTGGACCAGCCGGACGTCCCCACGCTGCCGGGCCAGCAGGGTCAGCGCCGCCACCAGGTTGGCCCCCGCGGAGTCGCCGACAGCGGCGATGCGGCGCCCCTCCAGCCCGATCTCGTGGCCGTGCGCGTGGATCCACCGGGCCACCTCGTAGCACTGCTCGACGGCCACCGGGTAGCGGGCCGCGGGCGAGCGGGCGTAGTCCACGTACACCACGGCGGCATCGGTGCCCAGGGCGAACTCCCGGACCAGCCGGGCGTAGCAGGCCGCGTCGCCGAGCGACCAGCCGAGGCCGGGCAGGAACAGCACCACGGGGCTCGGGCCCACGGCATCCGCGGGTCTGGTCACCTGGACGTGCACCCGTCCGGCCGGTCCGCAGGGCAGGGCGAGCCACTCCGTCGAGGTGCCGTGCGGGTCGTCCGGGTCCTCGTCCGGGTCCTCGTGCGGGTCCTCGTGCGGGCCGCCGGTCGGGACACGCTCGGGGGTGAGGAAGGAGAGGTCCGGCAGTTCCGTCGCGGACCGGCCGGCCCGGGCGTCCAGGAACTCCTGGAGTGCCCGGTCGAGCACCGGGTGCCGGTCGGGCAGGGGGGTGGGGTCGGGCAACTCTTCGCTCCTGGCTTCGGTCGGTGGGCGGCGCGGCGGCCGCGTGCGCGGCGGCGGTCCGGCGGCTCGTCAACCGGCATCGCGGTGCGGCGGTTCGCGCCACTCCCGGGGAGAGACACCGTACGCGGCGCGAAAGGTCCGGCTGAAGTGCGCCGGGTTGACGAAGCCCCAGCGCTGGGCGACGGCCGAGACCGTGGGCGTGGTGCGGCCGCGCCGGGCCAGCTCGCGGGCGCACGCCGCCAGGCGGCGCTGCTGGATGAGCCGGCTCACCGTCACGCCCTCGCCCTCGAAGATCCGGTGCAGGTAGCGCACGGAGATGTGGTGGGCCTGCGCGATCCGTTCGGGCACCAGCTCGGGGTCGGCCAGGTGATGGTCGATGTACTCGCGCACCCGACGGACCAGGTGCGCGTTCGGGGCGTCCGGCTCCTCCGGCCGGGCTCCGACCAGCTGGACCACGAGCGCGCTCAGCAGGTCCGCGACGCTGCCCGCCAGCCGGTCGCCGACCGGGGCCGGGTAGGAGTGCGCGGAGGCGGCGAGGACGGCGAGGAACGGCAGGAGCACCGGTCCGCAGCCCTCCGTGGGGCCGACGGCCGTCGCCGCCGCCTGCCGCAGGTCCCGCTCCGGCACGCCCAGCAGCCGACGCGGCAGGTGGAACAGGTGGGTGCGGAAGCGCTCCGGGTAGTCGACGGCGTACGGGCGCGCCGTGTCGTACACCACGAGCCCGCCCGGCGGCACCTCCGCCCGGCGCCCGTCCTGCTCCAGGACGGCCCGGCCCGTCTCCTGCACGCCGATCGCGACCTGCGGCTCGCCGTACGGGGCCCGCTTGATCAGGGCCGCCGTGCGGGAGAGCCGGGCGGCGTCCGCCTCCAGGGTGGAGATCCGCAGGTAGCCGAGCCGGTGGGACACCAAAAGTCCGTCGAAGGGCCGCCCGGTGCGCGGGTGCACCTCCACCGGGACCATCGCCCGGGACACCGCCCCGGTCCAGTACGCCGTCTTGTCCTCGTCCGCGACCGAAGCGGTCGTCACCCGCACACCCATCTGACCGCCCTTCCGCCGAATCCCTGCGCGGTCCCAGCCTGGGGCGCGGGCGCGGCGGCCCGTTAGGTCATCTGACTGTCCTTTCGGGCAGCATGTGCCGCGCGGCCGGGCAGCGACCGCCAGGAAGGACGTCAGCGCAGGTCAGCGGCGTTGTCGAGGGCGTGGGCGAGTGCGGCCCGCGAGGTGATGCCGAGCTTCGGGAAGATCTTGTAGAGGTGGGCCGCGACGGTGCGGGGCGACAGCAGGAGCCGGCGGCCGATCTCCTTGTTGGTCAGCCCGGTCGCGGCGAGCCGGGCTATCCGCAGCTCCTGGCCGGTGAGACCGGGCGGTTCCGCGGCCGGTGCGCCGGGCGGCGGTGCCACGGGGTCGCCGGCGGCCCGCAGCTCCTCCTCGCAGCGCTGGGCCCAGGGGTCCGCCTGGAGACGGCGGAACACGTGGTGGGCGGCGCGCAGCGGCTCCCGGGCGCCGGGCCGGTGGCGGCGGCGCAGCCACGAGCCGTGGGCGAGCCGCAGCCGGGCGAGGTCGAACGCCCACTGCTCCGCGCCGGGGACGGCGTACGCGGCGCGGTAGCCGGCGTCGGCTTCGTCGTCCTCGGCGGCCACGGCGGTGGCGGCCGCGCACAGGAAGGCGTGGCGGTCGGAGATCTCCGCGGAATGGGCCGCCCGGCCGGCGGCGAGGTGGGCCCGGGCCTCCTCGTGCCGGCCGGTGTGCACGGCGGCCGTGACCAGGTCGAGGACCAGGGCGTGGCGCCAGGGCGGGCCGCCGGGCAGCCGCCCGGGCGGGGTGAGCTCGGAGAAGTGGGCGTACGCCTCCTCGTGGCGCCCGTGGGCGAGCGCGGCCAGTCCGCGCAGGTGGGTCAGGCGGTCGAGGACGTACCGCATCCGGGCGCGGGTGGCGGTGGGCCGGATGGCCTGCTCGACCTCCCGGAGCCCGGCCTCGTCGCCACGGCCGGCCAGGAAGTGGGCGTAGTACTGGCGGAACATCAACGCGTTGGTGTGGTAGCCGAGTTCGTCGGCGATCTCGGCTTCGCGCAGGCAGACGGCGGCCTGGTCCCAGTGGCCGAGCAGGAAGTCCTGGTGGCATTTGGCCTTGGCGATCGAGCCCTGGGAGGCGTAGCCGTGCAGCCCGGTGAAGCGCTGCCACAGGTCGCCCTCGGGGCAGTCGAGGGCCGAGGCGGTCCACAGCAGCAGCCAGGCGGCGCCGGCCTCCTGTTCCTCCGTCATCCGCTCGGCGACGGCCCGCAGGGTGGCGGCCGCGTCCGGGCCCGGGTCGGTCCAGGCCCGCAGGCACAGCCGGCCCGCCTCGGAGACCTCGTCCCGGTGCCGTTCCAGGGCCCGCCAGGCCCAGGGGTCGTCCGTGTAGGTGGCGGCCAGGAGCAGTTTGAAGTAGGCCTGTTCGGTGATCCCGCCGAAGGTGTCGGCGCCCGGTGCGGTGAGCGCGTCGAGGGCCGCGGGCAGCAGGGCGGCGGAGGACTCGAAGTCGACGTGGTGACTCTGGTCGGCGTAGACCACCGCGTACGCGAACAGCGGGGCGACGTCATCCGGCACGGTGACGGTCTTCAGTTCCTCCACCAGGGAGGCGGTGTGGCGCAGTTGCCCGCCGCGCGCCGACATCACCGCGGCCCAGGTGAGCCTGCGGACGCGGTCGCAGGAGCTGGGGCTGAGGACGGCGGCGCGTTCGAGCAGCAGCGCACCCTCGGCGTCGCCGCCCCGGCGGGCGAGCTCGCGGCCGGCCTCCTGAAGGCGGTGGGCGAGGTCCTCGTCGGGCAGCAGCGCGGCGGACGCCTCGTGGACCAGCCGCCTCGGGTCGTCCGGCGCGAGGGCTTCGGACAGGGCCCGGTGGGCCTCGCGGCGCGCGGCGTCGGAGGCCGCGGCGACGACGGCGGTGCGGACCAGGGGGTGCCGGAAGACCAGCTGTCCGGCCGGGTCCAGCCGGGCCAGGCCGTCCGCCTCGATCCGGGCCATGGCCTCCCGCGCGTTCCTGTCGGCGACGGCGCGCAGCCAGGCGCCGCTGCTGAACTCCGGGCCGGTGGCCAGGGCGCCGAGCAGCAGGAAGCGGCCGACCTCGGGCGTCATCGCGCCCAGCCGGTCGGCGAACATCCGCTCGAGCTTGCGCCCCAGCGGCAGCCGTTCCGGCAGCGGCGCGGTGCCCCGCTGCTGGGCGGCGGCGAGTTGGCGCGGCAGTTCCACCAGCGCCAGGGGGTTCCCTGCGGCCTCCGCCAGGACCCGGTCCCGGGCGGCCGCGGCGAGTTCGGGGTGGCAGGTGCCCAGCAGCAGGGCCGCGTCCGGGCGGGGCAGGGCGCGGACCTCGACGGCCTCGGCCGACCAGGTCTGCGCGGCCGGTCCGTCCGGGCGGCTGGCGCCGACGATCACCATCGGCAGTTCGGCGCAGCGCCGGTGGAGGAAGGCGAAGACGGTCGCGCTCGACGAGTCGATCCAGTGCAGGTCGTCCAGGAGCAGCAGCACGGGGGCGGTCCGCATCGCCTCCTCCAGCAGTGCCAGGGCGGCGGCGCCGACGGCGAAGCCGCTCGGGGTTCCGGAGCGGACGCCGAGCGCGCTCTCCAGGGCCTCCCGCTGGTGGTCGGAGAGGGTGCCGGAGCGCTGGAGCAGTGACCGGAAGGCCTGGTGCAGGGCGCCGAACGCGAGGTCCGTCTCCGCCTCGGCGCCGACGGCCCGCAGGACGGTGAAGCCCCGTTCGCGCGCCGCGCGCTCCACCCAGGACAGCAGGGTGGACTTGCCGACGCCGGGCTCGCCGCGCAGCAGCACCGTGGACCCGCTCGCGCCGTCCTCGGCCTGCACCAGGGCGGCGGTGAGCAGTTCCGTCTCCCGCTGCCGCCCGACCACGGCCGGGACCCGGCTGTCGTGCACCACTCTTCGTTCCCCTCGGGTCGGTCGGACGGACCGCCCGCCCCGGGGACCCAAGGCTAATGCCCGCCAGGACCTGCTGTGACCACACTGGGTGTGGCTCCGACCACACCCGGCGACGCGCCGCGACTCGCGGCGCGGAGGGCCGCTGACAGAACGTGTTCAGACAACTCGAGGCGTTCGCCGGACGTACAACGGGCAGCCATGAACGGTCCGCCGGGCGGTACCCCACGGGCGCTGTCCTTGGGGTGCCGTCCTCCACCCTCGCGACACCCAGAGGTCATTCCACCCATGGCAGAGCTGAACCGTCGACGTTTCCTCCAACTCGCGGGCGCCACAGCCGCGTTCACCACGCTGTCGCAGAGCATCGCGCGGGCCGCGGCGATCGCCCCGCTAGGCGCCACCGGCACCCTCCAGGACGTCGAGCACATCGTCGTCCTGATGCAGGAGAACCGTTCGTTCGACCACTACTTCGGCGCGATGAAGGGGGTCCGCGGCTTCGGCGACCCCCGCCCGGTGACCCTGCCGAGCGGCAAGTCGGTGTGGCACCAGACGGACAGCGCCAAGAAGGAGGTGCTGCCGTTCCGCCCCCAGGTGAACAACCTGGGCATGCAGTTCGTCCAGGACCTCAACCACGACTGGGCCGGCGGCCACAAGGCCTTCAACAACGGCAGGTACGACCAGTGGGTCCCCGCCAAGACGGCCACCACCATGGCCTACCTGACCCGCCAGGACATCCCGTTCCACTACGCGCTCGCTGACGCGTTCACCCTCTGCGACGCCTACCACTGCTCGTTCATCGGCTCCACCGACCCGAACCGCTACTACATGTGGACCGGCTTCACCGGCAACGACGGCACCGGCGGCGGCCCGGTCCTCGGCAACCAGGAGGCCGGGTACGGCTGGACCACCTACCCCGAGCGGCTGGAGAAGGCCGGGGTCTCCTGGAAGGTCTACCAGGACATCGGCGACGGCCTGGACGCGGCGGGCTCCTGGGGCTGGATAGGCGACGCCTACCGCGGCAACTACGGCGACAACTCGCTGCTCTACTTCGACAACTACCGCAACGCCAAGCCCGGCGACCCGCTGTACGACAAGGCCCGCACCGGCACCGACGCCAAGGCGGGCGACGGCCTGTTCGACGTGCTGCGCCGCGACGTCCAGGCCGGCACGCTGCCGCAGATCTCCTGGATCGCCGCCCCCGAAGCGTTCACCGAGCACCCCAACTGGCCCGCGAACTACGGCGCCTGGTACGTCTCCCAGGTGCTGGACGCGCTCACCTCCAACCCCGACGTGTGGGCCCGCACGGCGCTGTTCATCACCTACGACGAGAACGACGGCTTCTTCGACCACGTCGTGCCGCCGTTCCCGCCCTCCTCCGCCTCCCAGGGCCTCTCGACGGTGTCGACCACGGCCGACTACTTCGCCGGGAACGCCGCCAACGCGGCCGGTCCGTACGGCCTCGGCCAGCGGGTGCCGATGCTGGTGGTCTCGCCCTGGAGCACCGGCGGCTACGCCTGCTCGGAGACCTTCGACCACACCTCGATCATCCGCTTCATGGAGCGCCGCTTCGGCGTGCTGGAGCCCAACATCTCGCCCTGGCGGCGCGCCATCTGCGGCGACCTGACCTCCGCCTTCGACTTCACCGCGTCGAACCCCGCCCCGGCCGCGCTGCCCTCCACGGCCGGCTACCTCCCGCCGGACCGCAACCGGCACCCCGACTACGTGCCCAGCCCGCCCGCCACCGGCACCATGCCGAAGCAGGAGCCCGGCACCAAGCCCACCCGCCCGCTCAAGTACGCCCCGTACGCGGACGGCGCGGCCGACACCGGCACCGGCAGGTTCCGCCTCACCCTCAGCGGCGGCGCGGCGGCCGGCGCCCAGTTCCTGGTGACCTCGCCCAACCGCACCGACGGGCCGTGGACCTACACCGCGGAGGCGGGCAAGTCGATCACGGACACCTGGAACACCAGCTACTCCAAGGGCGTCACCGACCTGACCGTCCACGGCCCCAACGGCTTCCTGCGCCGCTTCCGCAACCCCGGCAAGACCGCCGGGCCCGAGGTCACCGCGCGGCACAACCCGACCACCGGCAACCTCGACCTCACCCTGACCAACGCGGGCACCGCCGACGTCGTCCTCACCGTCAGCAACGCCTACGGCGGCACCCCGCAGACCGTCACCGTCCGCCGGGGCGCGACGCTCGCGTACACCGTCGACCTCGGCGGCTGCCGCCACTGGTACGACGTCACCGTCACCTCCGCGGCGACCGCCGACTTCGTCCGCCGCCTGGCCGGCCACGTCGAGACCGGCGCCCCCGGCCTCTCGGACCCGGGCATCGTCACCTACTGATCCGGCTACCCCCGCCCCGCCGCCACCGACGCCGGCGGCGGGGACCGCGGGGGCGGCGGCGGGGGCGGCGGGGGCGGCGGGGGCGGCGGGGGCAGGAGAACGGACGGCGGCCATTCGGCGCAGCGCGCCCCGCACCGCGCGGGCCCGGCCGGGCGGCGTGCCTATCGTGGGCGAATGACCGATCGTCGGACCGCCCGGCCTGCCGCGGGCCGCTTCGGTTACCTCGTGGCCGCCGCCGCCTTCGCCGTCTGCATGGCGGGCACCACACTGCCCACCCCGCTCTACGGGCTGTACCAGGACAAGATCGGCTTCTCCGAGCTGACGGTGACGGTCGTGTTCGCCGTGTACGCCTTCGGCGTCATCGGCGTCCTGCTGCTGGTCGGCAACGTCTCCGACACCATCGGGCGCCGCGTCGTCCTGCTCTTCGGGCTCGGGTTCGCGGCCTGCAGCGCCGTCGTCTTCCTGGCGGCGGACAGCGTTCCGCTGCTGCTCCTGGGCCGGCTGCTGTCCGGCTTCTCGGCGGGCCTGTTCACCGGCACCGGCACCGCGTACGTGCTGGAGCTCGCCCCGCCCGGGCGGACTGCCCGCGCGGGCTTCGCCGCGACCGCCGCCAACATGGGCGGCCTCGGCTGCGGATCGCTGCTGTCCGGCGTGCTCGCCGAGTACGCGCCCGACCCGCTGGTCCTGCCGTTCGTCGTGCACCTGGTGCTGCTCGCCACGTCGTTCGTCCTCACCCTGTTCCTGCCGGAGACGGTCGCCGGGGCCCGCCCGCTGCGCACCGCCCGGCCCAACCGGCCGTCCCTGCCGCCGGAGGTCCGCCGGGTGTTCGTCCCGGCCGGGCTCGCCGCGTTCGCGGGCTTCTCCCTGCTGGGCGTCTTCACCTCGGTCAGCCCGGCCTTCCTCGCCGCCGGCCTGGGCATCCACAACCACGCGGTCGTCGGCCTGATCGTCTTCACCGCCTTCTTCGCCTCCACCCTGGGCCAGCTCCTGGTGCCCCGTCTCGGCACGGCACGGGCGATCCCGCTGGGCTGCCTGGTGCTCATCGTCGGGCTCGCCCTGCTGGCCGTCTCCCTCGCCTGGACCACCCTCCCGCCGCTGGTGCTCAGCGCCCTGGTCGGCGGCGCGGGCCAGGGCATGGGCCTGCGCGGCGCCGTCGGCGAGGTCGCCGCGGCGAGCCCCGCCGAGCACCGCGGCGGCGCCCTGTCGGCGCTGTTCGTGGTCGCCTACTTCGGCATCTCGATCCCGGTCATCGGCGTGGGCCTGCTCACCGGGCCGGTCGGCCTGGCGCATGCCGGCCTGGTCTTCACCGCCTGCATGGCCGCCCTGGCCGCCGTGTCCGGAACGTACCTGCTGCGCCAGGCCAGGGCCGGGGCCGGGGCCTGAGCCCGTGTGCCGGCTTTGCGCGGGGAGGCCGTGTGGCGCCGACCGGTGCCTGCCGCCCGGGCCCGGGACCGATAGACACGGTCCCGACACTTGTGTGACACCAGGAGGTCCCCGCCATGAGCGTGACGAGTCGGTACCGGGACGCCTGGGAGGGCTTCTGACGCGGGGCGCCCGAGGAGCCGGGCTCGGTGATCTGGGACGCGGAGCCGGCCCTCACGGCGGAACGCCACCTCGCGCTGTTCGCCCCCTACGTCACCGACCCGGGGCTGCCCGTGGTCGACCTTGGCTGCGGCAACGGCACCCAGACCTACTTCCTGGCCGGCCACTTCGACCGCGTCCTCGGGGTCGACCTGTCCGCCGCCGCCCTCGACCCGGCCCGGCGCCGGGATCCGGCGACGCGGGCCGAGTTCGCGGCGCTGGACGCCACCGACACCGAGGCCGTCCGGGCGCTCCACGACCGCCTCGGCGACGCCAACGTCCATCTGCGCGGTGTGATCCACCAGAGCGAACCGGCCGACCGCCGCCTGGTCGCCGAGGCCGTCGCCACGCTGGTCGGCGCACGCGGCCGGGCCTTCCTCGTCGAGCTCGCCGAGGCGGCCAAGCAGGTCCTGGCCGACCTCGCCCACCACCCGGCCGGGCCGCCGCCCAAGCTGCGCCCGGTCTTCGCCCACGGCCTCGCCCCCGCCGAGGTCGCCGACACGGCCCTCACCGAGCTCCTCGACACGGCCGGCCTCGCCGTGCTCGCCGCCGGCGACCTGCCGCTGATCACCACGGAGTCCGCCCCTGACGGCCACCGGATCGACCTCCCGGCCCGGTGGTTCGTCGTGGGCGCCCGGCCGGCCCGCCCCTGAGCCGGGCGGGCCGGCCGTCGGGCCGTCAGGCCGGGTGGGCGGCCGTCGGTTCCTTCTCCCGGCGGAGGAGGTCGTCGAATCAGACAACAGCCTTACCGCGAGCCTGGGCGTCATGCACATGCAAGGCCAACGCGATCGAAATCGCAACTTCCTTTTGTTTTCACTTACTTGGGGTATACCTGCGCCGCCACGCGAGGAGCGGCTCCCGATTGGCGCCGCTGCCAGAACGGGCTGTCCGGCCACCGCTGTTCGAGGGCGTAGTAGACCGCGTGGTGGCGCCGGTAGGCGGCGGTGACGGCCGTGACGACATCGGTGTAGCCATCCAGCGCGTGCGGGTCGCCGTCGAGGTGGCCGTGCACGGCGGCTCCGGCGGCCTGACCGGTGTACAGGGCCGTCAGGATGCCCTGGGAGGACAGCGGGTCGAAGGCGGCCGCGGCGTCGCCGACGGCGGTCCAGCCGTCGCCGTGGACGCGGTCCAGGCGGACGGTGTGGGCGGGCGCCCTGGCGGGTGCGGGGAGCGTGCGGTGGGCGGCGGTACGGGCCGCGGTGGGGCCGGTGGCGGCCAGGCGCAGCCCGAAGGACCGGCTGTCCGGGCGGGCGGCGGGCAGGTCGGCGTCGGTGAAGAAGGCGACCAGCAGCCGGCCGCCGGGCAGCAGCGCGCTGTACCACCAGCCGTCGGGCGCGGCCTCGACGAGCGTGGTGCCGTCCGCGGTGTCGCGGGCGTCGAGGGTGAGGTACAGCGCCACGAGCCGGTCGCCGCGGACGCGTCGGGCGCCGTGGGTGGTGGCGATGGCGGCGCGCCGGCCGGTGGCGTCGACGAGGTGCCGGCAGCGGACCGTCCGGCCGGCCAGGGTGAGGGTCCACGAGCCGTCCTGGTGACGGGAGTCGGGGCGCACCACCGCCTCGCGGACGTCCACCCCCACCGCGCGGGCCGCCGCGCGCAGCCGCCGGTCGAAGAGTGCGCGGTCCAGGTGCCACCCGGGGCCGTACGGGTCGTTGATGCTGTCGACGGTCCCGATGTCCTGGGCCCCCCAGGCGGACCGGTTGCCGTAGCAGGGCAGGTGCCCGGTGCCGGGGACGGTGTCGGCCACGCCGAGGTCGCGTAGCAGCATCCGGGCGACCGCCGGCAGCGCCTCGCCGACCGGTGGCGGGCCGCCGGGGGCGTGGGCGAGCAGCACCCTGCGCCCCCGGGCGGCCAGGGCGAGGGCGGCGGCCGCACCGGCCGGTCCGCCGCCCACCACCGCGACGTCGTGGTCCGACGTCACGCGCCGCCCTCGGTCGGCGCGCCCTCGGTCGGAGCGCCGGCCTCCTCGCCGAAGGGGTCGAGCTTGTCGAAGTACCCGATGGTGACCTCCTCGGCCGAGAGCCCGGTGAGCGCGAGGACCTCGCCCGCCGCCTGCATGCTCAGGCCGTCGTGGGCGGCGGTCGCGGCGGGGACGTGGATGGCGCTCAGGTTGCGGGTGTCGGAGACGCCTTCGAGCGGGAAACCGGGTACGGATTCGACCTGCATCCGCTCCGGGAAACGGCCGTCGCCGACGGTGTACGGGCGGACCTCGACGATGCCGAAGTGGTACCACTCGGCGACGGCCTGCTTGAGCTGCTGCTTGTAGTCGCCCTGGAGTCCGCGCAGCCAGGACGCGCGCTTGGCGAACGCCGCCTCGCGGCCGTCCTCCTCGACCCGGGTGATCTCCTTGTTGACGATCCGGTAGTCGCTCTCCTTGAGGACGTGGTTGGGCACCCGGGCCGGCCAGAAGGTGGGCAGGTAGGGGTCGTAGCGGGGGCCTAGCTGCTTGGCGGCTTCGTACCCCGAGCGGCAGCTGGCGGTGTCGGTCTGCCAGGGGACGGCCATCCAGCGGGTCAGGTCGCCGGGGCCCTGCTCGTGCAGGGGACCGTCCGGACCGAGCGCCCGGGCCTGGCTGAGCTTGTCGCCGTAGTCCGGTTCGGCAGTGCCCTCGGCGCGGTGGCGGATGCGCAGCGGCTCGCCGTACATGGTGGTGTGCCGGATCGGCCAGGTGACCTCGCAGCCGGGGTGGAAGGCGTCGGCGAGGCAGAAGTCGAGGGCGGCGCGGTCCAGCAGGGCGGGCTGGTCGGCGACGGGTGCGTCCTCCAGGCGCCGGGGGAAGCCCGGCCACGGCGTGGTGGTGAACTCGCCCTTCATCCAGGCGAGGAGGATCGCGTCCTGGGTCGGGGAGACGGTCATGTACTGCAGGACGGAGGTGGGGATGCTCTTCATGCCGTCGCCGTAGATCCACGGCCAGGGCATCGGGGAGATGCCGTCCCGCTTGGGGTCGCGCAGCGCGGTGTAGACCTGGCGGCGCAGTTCCTCGTGCGTGGGCGAGGGGTCGGCGAGCCTGGCGAGGTGGTCGGGGGCGAGGAAGTCCTGGGGGCCGCCGAAGCCGAAGTGGGCGGCGAACCCCTTGTTCACCCACTGGAGTTCGCAGAACCGCTGCAGGATCGGTTTGACGTCCCGCTCGAAGTTGACGGTCTTGGGCGGCGCCAGCGTCCCCTCCGTGACGAAGAGGTCGTACAGCAGGTCGTGGAGGGTGCGCACGGTCTTGACGTCGGGTGCGTAGTTCGGCGGGGCGACGACGACCCAGGCCGGGTCGACGCGCAGCGCGGTGCCGTCGATGGTCACGGTCGCGGTGACCGGGCCGTCGGAGGTGTCGTCGCACCAGCCGTCGTTGTTGCCGTACGAGACGAGCTCGCCGCCTTCGGGGTTGCGGGACGTGCCGACGCCGCCGAGCACGACCAGCCGGCCGTCCGGATCGCAGTGCATCCGGCCGAGCGGGACGGGCGCCCCGAGGAAGGAGCCGCCGGTGAACTCCACCTCCTGCTTGCTGCCCGCGACCAGGGTCTTGCGGCCGGGGTCGATGACCAGGCTCACCCGGTCCTTGACGGCCGCGTTGCGCCGGGGCTCGGGCTGGTCCTTCATGTCGGGGATGTCGAGCGGGAGGCTGAACTCGTACCAGGCGGCCTTCTTGTTGGCGACGTGCACCGCCCACTCGATGCGCACCCGCGGGTCGTCGACCGTCAGCTCGCGGACGACCCGGCCGTCCGCGCCGTAGCCGTAGATCCGGAAGCGGGCGGCCTGCCGCTTGATCGCGCCCTGGTCGTCCTTGGAGAAGCCGGGCTGCTCGGCCGGCGGGTCCGGCACCTCCGGGCCGATGAACCAGCCGTCGTCCCGAGTGCTGTTGCCGACCCGGGCGATGCCGATCGCGGGATGGATCCTGGCATAGGCGATGTCGTCGCTCAACGCGCTCTCCTCTGCTCGCACGGACGGGGCACGGCCGTCCGATGCCGCCCCCACCTCAGGGTCTTCGGTAGACGAACCACCGGAGTTGAGCACGCGCCCGGGTGAAGCGGTCGGCCGGCACGCCGCCGAGCGGCTGCGAGACCAGGCCCCCAGCCCGACGGCCGCCGGCACCGTCCCGGCGTCCGCCGCGGACAGGCCCTGATCGCCCGATTAGAGCACCAGGCACGGGACCGCCGTACTGCCGATCCGGTTCACGAGTGGCCGGCGAGCACTACCCAGAATCCCCGTGGCAGCCCACGGAAGTGACGTAAAACGAAAGTCCTTGCCTGGGTAATG
The DNA here is from genome assembly GCF_044455625.1 of Kitasatospora sp. NPDC051164. Lineage (NCBI taxonomy): Bacteria > Bacillati > Actinomycetota > Actinomycetes > Kitasatosporales > Streptomycetaceae > Kitasatospora > Kitasatospora sp. NPDC051164. Next base: position 226,098 of record NZ_JBITFB010000005.1, read on the forward strand.
ATTTCGATACCCCCGATCCCCCGACCGGACACCGCAACGGATGGCCCGGAAACTCGCGAGAATGCCGTATTGCCCCCGCGAGAGCATCGGCAGGGCTGTTCCGGACGTGCGGTCCCTTCGTCCTCACCGTACAAGCCGACCACGTGCTTTTGAAGGGACATCTCAACACCCGAGATGGCCATCCGCCCTCGTTGACCGAATGTTGACAGGTCGTCACTCCTGTGCTTGCATCCCCAAGGCGAACCGCCAGCTGCCAGAGAGGCTCGCTCAATTGACTACCCGGCGTGTGATTCTCGTCGACACCTACGCCCTGTCCCCCCGTCTCGCGACCGCCTTCCTCGAGCGCGGAATAGAACCGGTCAGGGTACAGAGCACTGTCGAAGTCCCCCGGCTCTACGCCGGGAAGCCGGATTCGAATCCGTATCTCGCCGACTTCGTGCACACCGGGGACGTCGAGGCGACCGCCGCACGGCTGGCGCCCTTCGAACCGCTGGCCGTGCTGCCCGGCGGCGAGTCCCAGATCAGCTGGACGGTCGACGTTCGCCGAACCCGACCGCTTCCTGGCGCGCCACCAGGAGGACTACCGGCTGAGCCGGTCCGTCGCCTGGGCCGGCCTGGTGTCACCGGTACGGGGCGTCCTGCGCGGCTACCGGGGGCTGGACGACATCAGGGCCCTGGAGAGCCTCTTCGGGATTCCCGCCTCCAAACTCTGCCAACTCATCGCACTCTTCGAACTCTTCGCACTCTTCGAACTCCGTGACACACCGCTAGCAGATGGTTGGAATCACCCATGGATCTGGGAATTTCGGGGCGCACCGCGCTCGTGTGCTCGTCCACCGGCGGCCTGGGGGAGGCGATCGCCCGGGCGCTGGCCGCGGAGGGCGCCCGGACGGTGGTCTGCGGACGGCGCGGGGAGCGCGCCCGGCAGATCGCCGCCGAGTTGCCCGACGCCGTCGGAGTCGAGGCGGACCTCCTGGCCGAGGACGGCCCGGCCCGGCTGATGGCGGCGACGATCGCGGCTTTCGGCCCGCCCGACCTGCTCGTCCTCAACGGGCCCGGGCCCAAGCCCGGTCCGGCGAGCGGCCTCGACCCGGCCGAGGTGGACGCCGCGCTGGACGTCACGCTGCGCCCGCAGTTGGCCCTGGTCGCGCTGGCGCTGCCGACCATGCGGGAACGCGGCTGGGGCCGCATCCTGGCGGTCGGGTCCAGCGGGATCGCCGCTCCGATCCCCAACCTGGCGCTCTCCAACCTGGGTCGCGCGGCGCTGGCCGGCTACCTCAAGACCCTGGCCGCCGAGGTCGCCGCGGACGGGGTGACGGTGAACCTCCTGCTGCCCGGCCGGATCGAGACCGAACGCACCGCGGCGATCGACGCCGCCAACGCCGAGCGCGCCGGCCGCAGCCTGGCGGACGTGCGGCGGTCCTCGGTCGAGGCCATTCCGGCAGGTCGCTACGGTCGGCCCGAGGAGTTCGGCGCGACCGCCGCCTTCCTGTGCAGCGCGCAGGCCTCCTACGTCACCGGCACCGCGATGCGTTGTGACGGCGGCTACGTGCGCGGCCTGTGACGGGAAACACGGATTACCCGGGCTTCCCGCCCATCACGCAGCGTCAAATTCCATCACGCGGGAAACCGCATTCCTGATAAGATCGATCATGCTCACGACGAGTAAAGCTCTCCGTAAATCACCGCGCAAACCTGCGAGTAAACCGGAGATCGCCGCCTGGCGGCCTTCCGTAGGCGGCATCCGAGAAGTCTTCCACGCGCGCATAACGAACCACGTCTACCCCATGCACACGCACGACGCATGGACACTCCTCATCGTCGACGACGGAATCGTCCGTTTCGACGTGGACCGTCATGAATACGGCGCCCTGGATCACCTCGTCACGATCCTCCCGCCGCAGGTCGCGCACAATGGCGATTCGGTCTCCCCGGACGGATTCCGGAAACGGGTGCTCTATCTGGACCCGACCCTGCTGAGCCATGAACTCATCGGGGCGGCCGCGGACCAGCCCGTCATCTCGGACCCGGTGCTGCGGCAACGGATCCACCTGCTGCACACCGCCCTGAACGGGACCGACGACCCGCTGGAGGCCGAGAGCCGACTGGGCTTCATCGTCGAACGCCTGCACGGGCACCTCGCGGGAACGCTGCACGATGCCCGTCCGCCGGCCGCCCCCGGCGTCGCCGGGCGGCTGCGCGACCTGCTCGACGCCCGGCTGGTCGAAGGCCTCACCCTGGCGGAGGCCTCCGACCTGCTGCAGTCCCACCCCACCCAGCTGGTCCGCGCCTTCACCAAGGAGTTCGGCGTGGCTCCGCATCAGTACCTGACGGGCCGAAGGGTGGACACGGCACGCGGCCTGCTGCTGGAGGGTATGACGCCGGGACTCGTCGCGGCGACCACCGGCTTCTACGACCAGTCGCACTTCACCCGCCACTTCAAGAACACCATCGGTACCAGCCCCGGCCGCTACGCCCGGTCCGCCACCGCCGGCTCGGCCAAGGCCTCGGTCGCCGGCTCGGTTGCACGCTCCGGCTCGGTCGCACGCTCGGTTTCGGTCGCACGCTCGGTCTCGGTCGCACGCTCGGTCTCGGCCGTCGGCTCGGCAGCGGGCATCTCCCGCAAGCGGGTGAGCGGGGACAGCAGGACCCCGCCGACCACGAAGACCGCCGATCCGAGCGTCGAGACCCACAGGGTCTGATGCACGCCGATCCGGTCGGCGAGCAGTCCCGAGAGCAGGCCGCCGAGCGCGCCGAGCCCGAACATCACGGCCCGTACCGCCGCGTTCATCCGCCCGAGCAGCTCGGGCGGTGTGACGTTCTGCCGCACGCTGATGATCAGGATGTTGACGGTCGTCAGCCCCAGCGGCCCGAGGAACCAGGCGATCGTGAACAGCCCGCCCACCAGGAAGTCCGGGCCGGCGGCGGCCGGCACGAGCAGCATCGGCACGAACGCCACCGTCAGCGCGCAGGCGTAGAGACGCCCGAGGGACAGCCGCTGGGTCAGCCGGCGGCACATGATGCCGCCGACGATCCCACCGCAGGCACCGACCGAGAAGATCAGTCCCAGTACCGAGGCCGACAGCCCCCGGTCGCGGGCCGCGTACAGGAGGAACATCGGCTGCGTCGCCGAGAGGAAGAAGTTCGCCAGGCCGCCGACCAGCGCGATCCACCGCACCAGGCGGTTGCCCGCGACGAACCTCAGTCCCTGGCCCAGTTCCGTACGGATCCGCCGCCCGGGCACGACCTGGGGCGGGGTCTCCTTGGCGCGGATCAGGAGCAGCGAGACCACCGAGCCGAGGAAGGTCACGGCGTTCGCGGCCATCGCGACCGGAGCCGTCAGCAGGCTCACCAGCGATCCCGCCAGTCCGGGCCCGGCCGCCTCGGCGGTCGCGGACGTGGTCGCCAGCTTGGAGTTGGCGTCGACCAGGTACTTCGGGTCGCGGATCAGCGTGGGGACGAACGACATCCAGCTGATGTCGAAGAGCACCGCGCCGATCCCCACACCGAAGGTGATCGCCAGCAGCAGCGGCATGTCCAACCGGTCGAGCCAGGCCAGCACCGGCACCATGCCGATCAGCACCAGCCGGAGCAGGTTCGCCCCGATCATCGTCGTGCGCCGGCGGTGGCGGTCCACCCAGACCCCGAACAGCGGCCCGAACACCAGGTACGGGACCATCTGCAGGAAGCGCAGCAGACCGAGTTCGTCGGGCTGCGCGTCCAGGGTGATCACCGCGGTCAACGGCAGTGCCAGCACGGTGATCTGCGTGCCGAACAGGGAGAGGGTCTCCCCCGACCAGAAGGTGATGAAGTCCCGGTTGCGCCACAGGCTCGGGCGGGCCTCCACCCCGGCCCCGTCGGCGACGGTGCTGTCCTTGTCCGCGACGGCGGTTTCCCGTTCACGGACAGTGGTGTCCTGCGTGGTCATGCCGGTACTCCTTCCGGTCGCGCGGCGGACACCTCGTACAGGCTTTCCCGCACCGCTTCGCCCAGCGCCTTCAGTCCGGCTCCCTGCCACAGCGAGAAGTGGTCGCCGGGCACGGTGACGGTGCGCACGTCCTGCGCCGCGTCGCTCCACCGCAGCGGACCGCGCGGCGAGTCCTCGGCCTCGACGACCAGCACCGGTCCGGGGTAGCCGGGCTCGGGGCGGTAGCCGTGGAGGGCCTCGACGTTGCGCCGGAACACCTCGAACCGGTGGTCCAGGGTCTCGGCGTCCAGCTCCTCGGCGATCAGGCCCGCCCGGTGCAGCAGACGCCAGGCGTCCCCGGTCGGCGCGTCCGACGGCCACTCCCCCAGCACGTCGGCGACCTGCTGCTCGGCCCGTCCGTTCCCGGCCTCGGTCAGCAGGTTGACGGCGAACCCGGACAGGACCGCCTGCCGCGGCGGGACCGGTTCGGCGTGGTGCATCAGGGCGTCGACCAGCACCACGAGCGGCACCCGCCGCCCCCGCGCCAGCAGCCGGTGGGCCATGGCGAACGCGACCGAACCGCCCATCGACCAGCCGAGCAGGCACAACTCCGGCCCCACGCAGTCCTCTTCGACCGTACGGGCGTAGTCCTCGGCGAGCTCGCGCAGGTCGGTGGGCGGCAGGCCGTCGCCGTCGTACCCGGGCGCCTCGATGCCGACCACCGGCCGGCCTCCGAGGAGGCCGGCCAGCGGCAGGTAGGTGTAGGCGGAGCCGGAGGCGGAGTGCACGCAGTACAGCGGCGCCGGCCCGGTGTCGTCCCCGCCGAACGGCAGGAGCAGGTCAGCCGACACGGCCGGGCTCCGCGGTGACGCCCGCCGGGGCGGCCTTGAGGGCCGCCGGCTTCGCCGCCACCAGCCGGTCGACCTCCGCGGCGATCGAGCGCGTGGTGGCGTCGGCGAACATCGTCCGCAGCCGGATCTTGACGCCGAACTCCTTGCCGAGGCGGCTGACGACCCGCATCGCCTGCAGGGAGTTGCCGCCGGCCGCGAAGAACGCGACCGCCGCGCTGACCCGCTCGACCTCCAGTACCTCGGCGTAGATCCGCGCGACCGCCTGCTCCGTCGGCCCCTGCGGGGCGACGTAGTCCTCCTCGGGGTCGGCCTCGACCGGGTCCGGCAGGGCCTTGCGGTCGACCTTCCGGGCCGTGGTCAGCGGCAGCCGGTCCAGGACCACCCACGCGGTCGGGACCATGTACTCGGGCAGCCGCTCGGCCAGGTGGGCCCGCAGGTCGGCCGGGTCGGGAAGGCGGTCGGCGGCCGGCGAGGCATAGCCGACCAGGCGGTTCTCACCGCGCCGGTCCGGCCGCAGCACCACCGCGCCGACCCCCACGTCCGGGTGCGACATCAGCGCGGACTCGATCTCCTCCAGCTCGATGCGCAGGCCGCGCAGCTTCACCTGGCCGTCGCCGCGGCCGAGGAACTCCAGCTGGTAGTCCCGGTTCCAGCGGACGAGGTCGCCGCTTCGGTAGACCCGGCCGCCGGGGTGGAACGGATCCTCGGTGAAGGCCGCCGCCGTCAGGTCCGGGCGGTTGAGGTAGCCGCGGGCGAGGCCTTCCGGACCGCCGATCAGCAGCTCACCGGCGACACCGCGCGGGACGAGCTGGCCGGCCTTGTCGACCACGTACATCCGGCGGTCGGTGAAGGGGGCGCCGATCGGCGGGGCGCTGCGGGCCGGCTCGTGCGGGCACTCGTAGGAGGTGCAGCCGACGGCGGCCTCGGTGGGGCCGTAGCAGTTGATCATCCGGCGCCCCGGCAGGTTCCACTTGGCGACCATCTCGGCCGGAACGGCCTCGCCGCCCGCCATGATCTTCCGCAGGTGCGGGTAGGACCCGCCCTCGACGAGCGCGAGCATCGCCGGCGACATGCAGATGTAGGTGACCTCCTGCGCCCGCATGAGCGTCGCGAGCGCGTCGGGCGAGGTGCCGGCCTCCTTGTCGACCAGGACCAGGGCCGCTCCGGCGGTGAGGCCGGCGAAGATCTCGCCCTGCGACATGTCGAAGGCCAGGGCGGCCAGCTGGAGCATCCGGTCCTCCGGCTGGAGGTCGAACACCCGGCGGTAGGAGGCGATGAACGACTGGAGCGCCCGGTGTTCGAGGAGCACGCCCTTGGGCCGGCCGGTCGAGCCGGAGGTGTAGATGACGTAGGCGAGCGAGTCGCGGCCGGCCTCCTCGGCCCAGCCGTCGGACTCGGCTCCCGCCTTGGCGATCGCCTCCCGCTCGCGGTCGACCTCGATGACCGACCAGTCCGCCGACGCGGGTATCCGCTCGCTCACCCGGCTCTGGGTCAGCACGATCGGCGCCGCGGTGTCCTGGAGGATGTACTCCAGCCGGCCGGCCGGGTGCGAGGGGTCCAGGACCGCGTACGCCGCCCCGGACTTCAGCACGCCGAGCAGCGCGACGAGTGCGTCGAGGTCGCGCTCCATCGCCACCGCGACCACCTGCCCGTGCCGTACCCCCCGGTCGCGCAGGAAGGCGGCGAGTTCGAACGCCCGGCTCTCCAGCTGACGGTAGGTCAGAGTGTCGCCCTCGTGGATCGCGGCGACGCGGTCCGGCTGCTGCAGCGCGCGCCGGGCGATCGCGGCGTGCACCGGCTCGTCCGCGTGCGAGAGCAGCTCGCCGACCCCGGCCGCGAGGAGTTCCTGGACCTCCGTGCCGTCGAGCAGCGCCAGCTGCGACACCGGCCGGGCGGGCTCCGCGCAGGCCGCCCGCAGCACCTGGGCCAGGTGCCGGACGAGCGCCTCGACCCGCCAGCCGTCGAAGAGGTCGGCGGCGTACTCGACGAGCACGTGGAGCCGGTCGGCCGACTCGACGAAGGTCAGGGCCAGGTCGAAGCGGGCGCCGAGCGACGGGATCGCGATCGCCTCCGCGGTCAGCCCCGGCAGCTCGAACCCCATGCCCGAGGTCTGCTCGGTCAGGAACTGGGCGCAGACACCGAACAGCGGGTTGCGGCCCGCGTCGCGGTGCGGCCGGAGCCGGTCGACGACCCGTTCGAAGGGCACGTCCTGGTTGTCGTAGGCGTCCAGCAGGGTGTCGGAGAGCCGGTCCAGCAGGGTGGCGAACGCGGGATCGTCCTCGAGGCCGGCCCGCAGCACCACCATGTTGGTGAAGTACCCGACCACCTCCTCGAGGTCCGGATCGGTCCGGCCGAGCGCCGCGGTGCCGAGCGAGACGTCCTGGTTGCCGGTGTACCGGCCCAGGACCACGGTCAGCGCGGCGGTCAGGACCATGAACAGCGACGCGCCCTCGGCCTCGGCGAGCGCGCGGGCCGCAGCGAGCAGATCCGGCGGCAGCTCGGCCCGCGTGGTGCCGGCGGTGTAGCTGGGTTCGGCCGGACGCGGGCGGTCGGCGGGCAGCTCCAGCGGGGTGACGCCGTCCAACTGTGTCTGCCAGTACTGGAGTTGGTCCTCAAGGCCGCCATTCTCGAGGGCGGCGCGCTGCTCGGCGGCGAAGTCCGCGAAGCGGACGGGCGCCGGGCCGTCGGCCGGTCTGCCGGCCGGTACGTCGCCACGGAGCGCCGCGGCGTAGGCATCCGGGAGCTGCCGGAGCAGCAGGCTGGTCGACCAGCCGTCGGTGACGAGGTGGTGGAAGACGAGCGACAGCACGTGCTCGTCCGCCGAGAACCGGAACAGCTTGAAGCGGTACAGCGGGCCTTGCACCAGGTCGAAGGACCGGGAGGCGTGCTCGTGCAGCTCCTGCGCGAGCCGGGCCTCGCGGGCTTCGGGACTCCCCTCGGCCAGGTCGCCGACCGGCAGGTCCACGTCCGACGGCGGGGTGAACACCATCCCCGGCGCCCCGTCCACCGCGGACACCGTTCCACGCAGCGACTCGTGCCGGCGCACGAGCTCGGTCAGGGCGGCGGCGAGCGCCGCGCCGTCCAGCGGTCCGCGGAGCCGATGGGCGACCGCGACGTTGTACGTCGCGAGCCCGGGAGTCAGCTGCTCCAGGAACCAGAGCTGCTCCTGCCCGACCGACAGCGACACGTGCCCCGACGCCATCGAACCCTGATCAACGACCACTGTGCTCGCTCCAAACCGATGAGAACCCGACAGCCCTGTCAGCCTGCCGGAACCCACCGTGCCGCTTCCCGGCCGCCACGTCTTGTACGTTCTTGACGTGCGCGGAAACCCGCTCCGAAGTTCCCCGACGGTCTGTCAAACGGCCTAGCATCCCTGCTTAAACTTGCGAACACCCCGGAACGGAGCGAACATTGACGACCAACGTCTTGACCATCGGCACGCCCGTCGACGATCTGCACGAGCGGCGGCTGAACGCGGTCGCCGCGGCCGGCGCCAGGCTCGGCGCACTGACCGGAGCCCCGGCGCCGGAGCCCTCCACCCCCGCCGTCGACCTGCTGCGCGCGCTGGCGGCCGCCGGCCGGATCGCGGTGAGCGCCGAGGACGAGGCGGCCGGACCGTGGACGCTGTCCTACGTGCCCTCGGCGGCCGCGCTGACCGCGGTGGCCACCGGCCGTGCGCCCTCCTGGGGGGCGCGGGTGGACACCAAGCAGCAGAAGGCGCTGCGCCGCAGCCGGGGCGCGGTGATCCGGCTGCCCTTCGCCGAGCTCGCGGGCGGCGAGGCGAGCGGCGACGCGGCCAACGAGGCGAACGGCTCGGCGGGCGGTGATTCGCTGAGCACCTTCACCACCGACTGGTCGCCCTTCACCGCCGCCTGCGCGGTCGTGGTGCACCCCGACCACGAGGCGCTGGCCGGCACCGAGGTGCGGCAACGCCCCTACTTCAGCGGCCGGTTCGTGCGCCACCCGCTGCACGGCGACATGCTGCCCGTCTGGGTCGCCGACTGGGCCAAGCCCGAGTTCGGCACCGGCGCGGTGATCGTCAACCCGGCGCACTCGGTCGCCGACCTGGAGTTCGCGCGCGCCATCGGGCTGCCGGTCCGCTTCGGCCTCGGCGAGCAGGAGCCCGGCGCGGACCCGAAGACCTGGCTGACGCCGCCGGTCATCAAGACCGGTGTCGCGGTGCGGGCCGGCCGGCGGCACGACGGCCTGCCCCACGAGGAGGCCATGCAGGCGTACCTCGAGGACCTGCTGGCCTCCGGGCACGCCGAGACGGCCGAGTCCGTCTCGCTCGGCCGGACGCCGCTCGCGGTGCTGAGCGCCGACCCGGCCGGCGAGCTGCGCTGGGCGCCCGCGCTGCGGGCCCGCAGCCTCACCGAGGGAGCGGACGGGGCCGTGTCCGTGTCCGTGTCGATCGACCCCGCGCCGCTGCTCGCCTCGGCGGCCGCGTACCCGGCGGGGCGGGCGACCCTGGTGGCCTCCTCGGAGGCGGTCACGGCGGACCTGCTGTGGCTGCGCCTGCTGACGCTGGACGTCAAGGTCGCGCACCCGCCGGTCGCGGTGCTGCCGGTGGCCCGGGTCGGCTCGGCCCAGAACGTCGATCCGGAGTGGCTGGACGCCTCGCTACTGGTGGCGGGCCGCACGGACGAGACGGTGTCGGTCAAGGCCCAGCTCGGCGAGCAGATCGGACGCATCACCGGTGATCACGCGGCTGCGGCCGCCGCCGCCGGCGGGCCGGAGCCCACGGCGTCCAAGACCGCCGCGAAGCTCTGCGAGGCGCTCTCCGCCGCCGACTTCCCGGCCGCCTTCGGCACGGCCGCCACCATCGCGAAGACGGTACGGCGCGGGGGCGAGGTCGGGGAGTCGGAGCGCACCGCGTTCCTCGCCGCCCTGCACGTGCTCTTCGGTCTGCCGCTGCCCGAGGGCTTCTCCGCAGGTGCGCTGGACGGCGCGCTGCGCGCGTGAGCCGGGCTGATCCGGACCTGATACGGACGTGAGCCGGACCTGATTCGGACGTGAGGACGGGCGGGGCGCCGCAAGCCACCCCGCCCGTCCACCGTCGCCACCGGCCGTCGCCATCGGCTGGTGCCATCGGCCTCGTTACCGGCCGGCGACCCGGTCCAGCACCTCGTCGCCCGCCGGGTTGCGCTTCACGCTGATCCGCTTCTGGTGCGGGTCGGTGAGCATGACCTGCGGGAGGACCCCCTTCTGCGCGGGCGCGTCCCCGAACGGCGACCAGAGCGGGCCGTCGTGCAGCGCCTGCAGGTCGGTCACGCTCAGTCCGCTGATCCGCTCGAGGCGGGCGGCGAGCGCGCGGTCCACGGAGCCGGCCAGCACCTCGCGGATCCGGTCCTCGGCCTCCAGCAGGTCGGGGTGCTCCCCGGCGAGGAACTCGTGCAGGTTGGCGGCCCGTCCCGCGAAGGGCGAGTACACCATGCAGACCAGCTGCGTGGTGTCGAGCCCGAAGGCGTCCTCGCCGTACCGGGTCGCGGACTCGCGCATCGCCTCGACGCCGGCCTCGGTGGCGTAGCGCCGCTCCATCTCCTCGACGAGGTGGTCCGGGAAGTGCTTGCGGCGCATCAGTTCCAGGGCGAAGTCGGCGTACTGGTCGATGCCTTCGCGGTAGGAGCGCTGGTACACCCGCTCGGTCCGCAGTCCGCGCAGGTGGGCCATGAGCGCGGGGTTCACGCAGTCGGACTCGGTGAAGTTGAACGCGATGTCGTCGAAGACGAAGCCGAGGAAGTCCGTCAGGAGGCTCCAGTGCGCCCCTGAGGCGTAGCTCGTGTAGTCGTAGATGGAGTAGAACTGCAGCGCGGTGGGGATGGCCGAGGTCACCCCGCGCGCCTCGACCCGCTCCGCGTTCTCCAGGCCGTGGATCTCCTGGAAGTAGGCCGTGGCCAGGCCGTTGAGCGTCTCCAGGGTGCCCTGGAAACCCTTCTTGCCGTCGGCGGGCTTCAGGCCGACGCTGCGCGCCAACTGCCGGATCCACAGGGCGTAGTCGCGCTGCTCGCGGGGGGAGTCGCCGGTGATGATCAGGTCCACGCCCTCGCCGTGGCCGGCGGCCACACCGAAGGAGTCCGCCACGTTCAGGTTGCACGCGTTGCAGAAGGTGGCCCGGCCGTCCCCGTAGGTGCGGTGCCCGGACATCAGCATGTCGACCCGGTTGAACTCGATCAGCCGGTGGGGCATGCTCCGGTCGCGGTGGAAGGGGCGCACCTGGCTGCCCTCGATGAGCAGCAGTTCGACGTCCGGATCGCCGTACAGGCCCAGCGCCTGGTACGTCCGGTCGATGTTCTGCATCACCTGGTAGGGCATTCCGCCGTGCCGCATGGTCGCCACCCGCAGCCGGAAGGTCTCCCCGTGCCGTTCGGCGACGGCCAGGTGGACGGCGCGCACGAAGGCCAGCGCGTAGGAGCTGTCCTTGCCGCCGCCGTAGGCGACCATCACGGTGTTGCGCCCGAGTTCGCCCGGTCGCGGCAGCGCTTCGAGCAGTGTCGTCGCGCACTCCTCGACCGCCGGCACGTCCCGCTCCGGGAGAGCCTTCCGCAAGTTGTCAAGAATAGCCGTGCTCATGACATCCCTCCCGGCTGCTTGGTCCTCGAGGACGCAGCCGACTCCAGTCGTCGAGGCCCCGATCGTCGGGGCCCGGTGTCGTGAACGAATGCGCCGGCCGGCCGTCGATCACCCGGTGGCCGCGCAGGAAGAGGAGCCCGCTCCGGCGAACCGGGCGCGGGTGTATCTCAGATAATGGACAGAGCGGCTCGTTCGAACCCCTGGGGTCCCGAGCGGCGGAATCCAGCCTCGACCGGATGCGGGAGCAAGCGCTGAGCGACTCGTCCGGAGTCGGCGCGAGCTCTCGCCCGAAAAGCCAAACACACGTGTTCGCCCTGTGTCCAGCGAAGTCGATCAGTTCGCCCGCCTGCCCTTCGACGCCGGTCGGCCGATGGCTTCCAGCACCGATCGACCGCCGATCGACCGCCGCGGACCGCTCCGGACCGGGCCTGCCCGATCATCGACGTCTCGACATCCGAGACCGCTTCGGCTGTTCTGCCGGTTGGCTGATTCTTTCCCCTGCCGCCCCTGGGCGCGGCGGTCCCGACACCCGTCCGCAGCCGGTCCCGCTCCGCTGACCTGCAACAACCTGCCACCGGCCGGTCACTCCGAGGTCCGAAGAGACGCGACCATGCCGCCAGAACCGGACGGGCCGACTCCGACCTGACGATGCATGTCACATTCCCGACGCCCAACAAGCCGTTGATCTCCCTAAGGATGTGAGGCATAGTCAACAACCGGCGAGGACGCCGGCAATCCAGAGGGGGACTGGAGGTGGGAATCCCGTACGCGGACTTGTGTCGCGTCCGGCGAAGAAGTACTCACCATGAGGCCGGAACGCTCGCGCCCACGGCACGGTAGTGCCGGCGGCAGCGCGGCAGAGGTCGTTTCTCCATCCCGACCCTGATCGGGATTTCCACGGTCGAACTCCCTACGGTGACGTTCCATCGTTCTTGCTCCGCCGATGCGCGACCGCGCCCACCGGGAATCCGCCATGCGGTCCCGGAGGAGGTCCGGCATCGGCTCTTTCCCGCGAACCACCCATACTCATCCGCCAATCACTGAGCTCCGGAGGACGGTTATGTCTACAGCACCCGGCCCGCTGTTCGAGCCGCAGTCGAGCGAGATTCTTGACGCCACCCTGCGCGATGGCTCGTACGCCGTCGACTTCCAGCTCGAAGAGAAATTCGTCATCGAACTCCTCGGCCGACTGAACGAGACGCCGATCGGGAAGGTGGAAATCGGCCACGGCCTCGGCTACGAGGCCGAGCGTTCCGGCATCAGGGCCTGCAACATCGACCTGTCCCGGTGGTGCGAGATCGCCCGCTCGGAACTGTCGGAAACCTCCTGGGGCATGTTCGCGCAGCCCGGTTTCAGCCGGCTCGAGACGCTTCAGGAGCTCTGCGACCAGGGCATGTCGTTCGTCCGCATCGGCATGGAGGCCGACCGGGTCTCCGAGCACCTCGAGTACATCGAGCGCGCCACCGAGATCTGCGGGCAGGTCTACCTCAACCTCATGAAGACCAGCGCCACGCCCGCCGAGCAGCTGCCCAAGCTCCTGAGCGGAGTCACTCCGGCCGTGGCCGGACTGTATGTCGTGGACTCCTACGGCTCGATGCTCCCCAGCGACGTGCAGCACTACGTCGAGGTTGCCAGGGAGCACTTCCCGGTCGTCGGGTTCCACGGCCACGACAACCTCGGCATGGCGAACGCCAACAGCATCGCCGCGCTCCAGGCCGGCGCCGCCATCGTCGACGGAACGCTCGACGGCATCGGCCGCGGCGCCGGCAACGCGGAGACCGAGTCGCTGGCCGGCATCCTCAGCATGGTCGGCAGCGACAGGTACGACTACAAGCAGCTGGCCCGGCTCGCGGAGTTCTGCCGCACCAGCCTGGAACTCCTGCCGGAGAACCGGAACATGCAGGTCCTCGGCGGAGTCATCGGGATCCACTCCGGGTACTTCCCGCTCATCGAGGAACTCTGCGCCGAGCTCACCGTCGACCCGGCCCCCCTGATGGAGATCGCCGTCGACCTGGCGTCGCAAAGCGTCGGCAAGAACCACCTTCACGCCGCGGCCCAGCGGATCTCCCAGGGCCTCGCGGCGGTCTAGCGAACCCCTTTCGACCAGCGCCCTACAGGGAGGAACACATGAGGATCGCACGATTCGACGCCGGCGACGGCTACCGGATCCACGCCGGACAGGACGGCGGCTGGGTGCCGCTGTCGGCCATCGAGGGCTACCAGGCTCCCGCGCGGATCACGGACCTGCTGGACGACGCCCAAAGGAGCGAGCTCGCCGCGCTGCTCGCCTCGCGGTCGGTCGAGCCGCTGACCGACGTCCGGCTCGACGAGGCCGCGACCATCGCCGACGGCGGCGACATCTGGGGTGCCGGCCTGAACTACCGGGGCCACTCCGAGGACCTGAACACCCAGCAGCCCGCCTCCGGCCCGGGATCGTACCTGCGGCCGAGCAGCTGCCTGATCGGCAACGGGCAGCAGATCGAACTGCCGTCCCAGAGCAAGCGGGTGACCGCGGAGGCCGAACTCGGTCTCGTCATCGGTGTGGCCTGCAAGAACGTGTCGCGTGCGAACTGGCGCTCGGTCGTCGCGGGTGTCACGACCGTGCTCGACATGACCGCCGAGGACGTGATCCGCGAGAATCCGCGGTACATCCCGTGGTCCAAGGGATTCGACACGTTCTGCAGTGTGGGACCGCAGCTGGTGACGCTGGACGAGTTCGACGACGAGGCGCTCCGGAACATCCGGGTGTCGACCATCCGCAATGACGAGGTCGTCTCCTCCGCCCTGGTGTCCGCCATGAAGTACGACCTGGGCTATCTGGTCGAGTACTTCACGGCCGGTCGGACCCTCGCGCCCGGAACCGTCATCTGCACGGGAACTCCGGGAGCCGCGGTGATCAGCCCCGGAGACTCGATCAAGGCCGTCGTCGAGGGTGTGGGAACGCTCGTCCACACCGTGCGGTAGTTCGTCTGACCATCGCTGAAAAAGGTTGATCACTTGTCTGTCCAGCAGATATCAGTAGTCGACGCGATCGAGCGCGTCGTTCAGGACCATCCCGACTGCGGCGCTATCGAGACCACCGACGGCTCGATCACCTATCGGGAATTCGGCGAGCACGTCCGCGATTTCACCGCGCGGCTCGAATCGCTCACCGAACCGGGTGAGTTCATCGGAATCGAGGCCGTCCGCACCTCGGGGTCGATCGTCGCCATGGTCGGCGCGCTGACCGCAGGACGACCGTTCGTGTTCATCGACCCGCGCGACAGCGAGTCGTCGAACAAGCGGAAGGTCTCCTCGCTCGGCATCAACCTGGTCGCCGGCGCCCCTGCCGGGTCGCACGCGCCGCGACTCGCCGCGACGCCGGCCGAGTGGCGGGACGGCCCGGATGGCCAACACCGGTCATCTCAGGTCGATCTGACGGAGTATCAGGACACGCTCGGCTACGCGATCCACACCTCGGGTTCGACCGGAGAGCCCAAGTGCGTCCTGGTGCGCGCCGAGCCGTTGGTGCCCATGGTCCGGGACCACGTGCGGCGCCTGGAGCTGGACACCCGGTGCCGCACCCTGCAGTTCGCCCGACTGACCTTCGACGGGTGCATCACCGAGATCCTGTGGACCCTGACCTCGGGCGCCTGCCTGGTGATCCTCGGCGAGGAGCACCTCAGCCCGGGACCGGTGCTCCAGCGGACGCTGGAGCGGTACCGCATCACCCATCTGAAGACGACACCCTTCGCGCTGACGGCCACCGAGCCGAGCGAGGGGATGACCCTCAAGCACGTGATCAACGGCGGCGGCGCCTGTCGGCAGGCCGTGCTCCGGAAGTGGTCCGCGGCGGCGGCGTTCCACAACGCCTACGGGCTCACCGAGACCACCGTCTGCAACTTCCTCAGCGCCCCGCTGGACCCGGACGACTGCAAGGAGTCCGTCCCGCTCGGCGACCTGGTCGGCGACTGCGGGTTCGACCTCGCCCCGCTGCCGACGGCGGCCGGCGAGGCCGCCGGTTCGCCGGTGACCCGCGGCGAACTCGTCATCACCGGCAACAGCGTCGCGGTGGGCTACCTGACCGCCCAGGGCGTACGGCCCTTCCTCGACGACGACGCGGACCGGGTCTACCACACCGGCGACATCGTCGAATGCCGCGACGGACAGGTCTACTTCGTCGAGCGGCTGGACCGGCAGGTCAAGGTCCGCGGCTACCGCCTGGACCCGGGCGAGGTCGAGAGCGCGGCCTGCCGCCTCGACGGCGTCGTGGAGGCGGTCGTCACCGCCGAGTCGCACGAGAGTGGCGACGACGACGCCGCCGACGCCCTGGTCTGCTACCACCTCGGCACCGCCACCTCCCGGGAGGTGCGCACCCACCTGGAGACGGTCCTCGACTCCTACAAGGTCCCCTCGGTGATCCGGCAGATCGAGGCGGTCCCCTACACCCGCAACGGCAAGGTCGACCGCGAGGCGCTCCGGGCGAGCCGCCGCGCCGCCCCCGAGGCGGAACGGGCCGCCGCGCCGGAGGACCAGATCCTCGAACTGGTACGCCGGCTCACCGGAGTGGCCGACGCCGGCCTCGACGACAACTTCTTCGACATCGGCGGCGATTCGGCCTCGACGGTGATCCTGGTCAACAAGCTGAAGGAACTCGGCTGGATGGCCGTCGGCGTCCGGGACGTCCTCCGGGCCGAGAACCTGAAGGTCCTCGTCGACGAACTACGTGATCGGAGCGCTTGACCGCGATGTGTGGCGTATGCGGGACCTATTCCCCCAACGGTCGGGTGAATCGCAGCATCGCGGCTGCCATGCACAACCGGCTGGTCCACCGCGGACCGGACGAGACCTACTCACTCAACACCGGGACGCTGTCCGCGAAACTCGGCCGCCTCGGCTTCACCGGCCTGGTCGACGGCTGGCAGCCCGCCGAGGACCGCAGCGGCCGGTACGTGGCCATGACGAACGGCGAGGTGTACAACGCCGAGGCCCTCCGCGCGAAGGTGGGTGCCGACCGGCACCGGAACGCCGTCGACGTGTCCGTCATCCCCGAACTCGTGGCCCGGTACGGGATCCAGGGGCTCGGCCTGGTCGACGGGCAGTTCGCGACCGTCGTCTTCGACCGTGCCGAGGACACCCTGGTCCTGGCCCGGGACCGGTTCGGCGTCTGCCCGCTGTACTACACCGCGACCGGCGACGACGTCCACTTCTGCTCGGAGCTCAAGCCGCTGGTCCAGAGCGTCGACCGCTCCTGGAAGGTGGACATCGGCGCCGTCGACCAGTACTTCTCGCTGGGCAACGTCGTCGCGCCGCGGACCCTGGTGAAGGGCGTGAACGCCGTTCCCCCCGGCTGCGCCGTCCGGTTCGGTCCGGACGGCCAGGAGACCGAACGCTACTGGCGCTACGGCGAGTTCGCCCCCGCCGCGGAGGCGGTCCCGGACGAGGCGCTCCGGGCGGGGCTGCGGGGCTCGATCCGGGACCGGCTGCACGCCGACGTCGAGATCGGCGCCTACCTGAGCGGGGGGTTCGACTCCACCGCGATCCTGATGGAATCGGCCGCCCTGCTCGACCGGCCGGTCCGCACCTTCTCCATCGTGTTCGACGATCCCTCACTGGACGAGGGGCGCTTCCAGCGGGAGGTGGCGCAGCAGGCCGGCAGCAAGCACGAGCAGATCCTGTGCCGGCCGACCGACATCGCGGCACGGTTCGAGGAGATGGTCCGGCACTGCTGCTACCCGCAGCGGGAGACCTACAACGTGGCCGCCATGATGCTCGCGGACACGGTACGGTCCGCCGGCGTCAAGGGGGTCGTCTCCGGCGAGGGCGCGGACGAGCTGTTCTTCGGCTACGACTCCTACGCCTTCGACAGCGCCACCAGGTCCACCCGGAGCTCCTGCGCGGAGAACGAACAGGCCTGGGGCCGCGCGGACTTCAGCTGGGAGGTGGACTGGCGCAAGGTGCACCGCCGGCGGGAGTACCTCGCACCGGCGGCCGCCGAGGCGCTGGTGGGCGAGGAGTTCTGGCGCACCAGGCTGATCCCGTTCTCCGAGGACGAGGCGAAGCGGCTCTCGCCCATGCAGCTTCGCTCCGTCTCCGACGTCTACGTCCAGCTGGCGGGCCACCTCCTCGGCGACCACGGCGACTCCATGGTCATGAAGAACTCGATCGAGGGCCGCTACCCGTTCCTCGGGAACGAGGTGGTCTCCCTCGCACTGCGGACCGCCGACAGCGCCAAGGTGGTCGACTTCGAGGGCAAGGCCTGCCTCAAGTCGGCCTACCGGGGAATCGTCCCGGATTCCGTCCTGCAGCGCGGCAAGCACGGGTTCACCGCGTACGACCTGCGGTCGGTCGTCGACGCCCGGACCTGGGACGACTGGCGGGGCCTGGTCGAGGCCGGCGGACTCTTCGTCCCGGGCAGCCTCGACACCGTGCCGGCCCAGGGCGGCGCGGACAAGTGGGACTTCAGGCTCAGCCTGATCAGCATCGCCATGGTGATGGACGAACTGGCCCTCGGGCTCTGACCCGTGAGCCCCGCCGCCACATGTCACTGAAAGAACAGGAGAGGGACCGGTGGATCCCGAAAGTCCGAGTGTCGTCGTCTTTCCGGGTGCCGGGTCCTTCGGCACCGAACTCCGCGGACTGCTGAGCGCGTCGGGGCCGTCGGCCTGGCTCACCCGGTACCCGGGAAGGCTCGGCCGGGACTTCGGCCGGGCAGCGGGCACCTTCGAGGAGGTCGTACGGTCCTGCGTCGCCCAGGTGGAGCGGCGCCGGCCCGTACGGCCGGTCCTCGTCGGGCACAGCTTCGGCGCGTACGTGGCCCATGCCACGGCGCGGGAACTGGCGGAGCTGGGCACGGAGGTCGCCGCCCTGGTGGTGGTCGGCGCGAACGCACCGGCCCTGCTGACGGTGCCGGAGCCGCCCACGCTCCACCGGTCCGACACCGTCGCCTACCTGGAGGGCATCGACCCCGGCCTCCTGCCGGACGAGGGCGACGAGTGGCGGGAGATCGTCATCGACACCGCGATGCAGGACCTGCGGTTGCTGCGGGAGTCCACCGGCTCGACGGTCCGTGAGGTTAGCTGCCCGATCCTCGCCGTCCGCGGTGCGGAGGATCCGCTGACCTCCACCGACGGCATCGGCGCGTGGGCCGACGCCACGTCCGGCAGCTTCGTGTCCCGGACGTTCCCGGGCGGGCACTCGGACCTGCTGGACACGCCCGCCTTCGCCACGTGGCTGCGCGAGGCCTCCCGGCACTCGCCCGTCGCCACCCGAACCGCGGGCTGACCCATGGACAAGCACGCCATCATCGTCGGCGGCGGAGCCAGCGGGGTGACCCTGTTCACCCAGCTGGCCACCACGCCCGGCATCGGCGCCATCACGGTGGTCGACCCCAACCCGATCGGGCTGGGAACGGCCTTCGGCACCACCGATCCGCTGCTGCTCTGCAACACCTCCGTCGACGTCACCTCGATCGACCCCACCGGCGAGTCCGATCTGCTGAGGTACCTCGCCGCACGCGGCTGGCCGGTCCACCGCGACCACTTCGTCCCCCGCTACCTCGTCGGCCAGTACTGCCGCGAGCGGTACCTGACGTACCGCCGGGCCGCCGAACAGGCCGGCATCCGGGTCCGCCACCACCGCGCACGAGCCACCTCCGTCGGCCCCGACGACGGCGGCGGCCACACCGTCACGCTCGACGACGGGGCCCGGCTCACCGGCACCGACGTCTTCCTCTGCCTCGGCCTCGACCAGCCGGTCGTCCCCGAGCTGGTCCGCGCGCACGTCGGCCATCCGGACCTCACCGCCGCGCCGTACCCCGTCGGGCAGCTGCGCCGGCTGCCCGCCCGCGCACGGATCCTGGTGCTCGGCAGCAAGCTCGCGGCGATCGACGCGGCGATCGTGCTGGGACAGCGGGGGCGGCACGTGGTGCTCTCCTCGCCCTCCGGACAACTGCCCGCCGTCCGGACCCGGCTCACCCGGCCCGCCAGCTCGGTCCTCGACCTGGCCTCCTGGCGTCAACTCACCCCGGACTCACCGGACTTCGATCGCGAAGCAGCCCGCCTGGTGGTCTCCGCGGTGGCCCGGGCCGGATCGGGCGCCGCGCTGCGCGCCCAGACCAGCGGCGCGACCGCACCCGCCGACCGGCTGGCCGAGGAACTGCGCCTCGCCGAGTCCGGACAGGTCCCGTGGCAGGACGCAATCGCCGAGATCATCGACGCGATCAACGACAGCACCGCGCCCTGGCCCGCGGACACCCGCAGGACGGTGCTCGGACGGTACCGGCACGTCATCTCCCGCTACATCTCCTCCATTCCGGTCCGCAACGCCCGACTGCTGCTCGAACGCCTCACCGAGGGCACGCTGACGGTCGCCCCGCGACTTCCGGAAGCCGTCACCCCGGCCGAGTCCGGCCCCGGGTGGCTCGTCCGGTGGGCGGACGACCGCACCGAACACATCGACCACATCGTCTGCGCGGCCGGCTACCACAAGCCGACCCTGCGCCGACTCCCGGACCGCACCCTGCTGCTCCACTCCGACCCGGCCCTCGCCGTGACGGGCACCGAGCCGGAGATCTCCCCCGGCCTCCGGGTGTGCGATCCGCGAACCGGCGAACCCGAGCGGGTCTGGGTGCTCGGCGCCGCCTCGCACCCCCGGGCCGCCATCGTCAACTACCTGAACACCGCGGCCCGTCAGGCGACCGGCATCGCCACCGACCTGCTCTGGGGCGCGCACGACGCACCCACCCCTGCCATCAGGGTCACCGACACCATCAGGGTCAACGACACCATCAAGGCCAACAACACCGTCAAGGCCACCGTCACCGCCACCGGAAGGCTCGTATGATGTTCGTCCTCGTCAACCCCGTCTCCACCGGAAAGGCACTGGCCGAGGCCTTCCGGGAAGAGGGCGCGGACTGCCTGCACCTGTACGACGCGTCGCTCCGGGCCGCGTACGACGCGGACGGCTCCCCGCACACCATGGTGCACGAGGACCTCGCCAAGACCCTCGAGGTGCTGGGCGGCCTGCGCCCGACCGCCGTCATCGCCGCGAGCGAGTACGGCGTCCTGCTCGCCGACGAGCTCGCCACCAGGCTCGGACTGCCGCACCACCGGCCCGAGCAGGCCGCGGCCCGCCGCGACAAGGAGCTGATGGTCCGGGCCCTGGAGCAGGCCGGCGTGCCCGCCGCGCGCACCGGATCGGTCCGCGACGAAGCCGAGCTGACCGACCTGCTCGCCCGCTGGGACAGCTACCCCGTGATGGTCAAGCCGCGCGACAGCGCCGGCAGCGACGGCTGCACCATCTCCGCCGACCCGGAGACGGCCCTGACGGCCTTCCGCGCGATCGTCGACCGGCAGAACCTGATGGGCGAGGTCAACGACGACGTCCTCGTCCAGGAGTTCCTGACCGGCACCCAGTACATCGTGAACACCGTGAGCATCGACGGCCGCCACCTGGTGAGCGAGGTGTACGCGGAGCGCATCGACCACATCGACGGCGCCCCGGTGCTGCGCCACATCATCTCCCGGCCGCAGCTCGACGCGGCGGAGGCGGAGCTGGTCGGCTACGTGCTGGACTGCCTCGACGCCCTGGGCATCCGGGAGGGGGCCGCCCACACCGAGGTCATGCTGACCCCGGCCGGACCGCGCCTGGTCGAGGTCAACTCCCGCGTCATGGGCCCCTCGCTGGCCCCGGACCCGTACCACGCGGCCTTCGGATACAGCCACCAGCACCTCGTCGTGGAGCGCTTCCTGCGCCCCGAGGAGTTCGCGCTGCGCCTCGAACTCCCCTACACGGCGGCCCGGTCGGTCGCCAAGGTCTTCCTCCGCTCCGACCGCCCGGGGAAGCTGCTGGCCGTGGACGGCGCCCGCATCCTGCGCCGCCTGCCCGGCTTCCACAGCATCGACCGGCTGCCCGAGATCGGGCAGCCCATCCTCGACCGGTACCTCACCACCGGCGCCAGCGGCATCGCCTACCTGGTCCACGAGGACGAGCACCTGCTGCTGAACTCGCTCGGCGTCATCCACGACCTGGAGGACAGCGGAGCCCTCTACCGCCTCGCCGAACAGGACTGACCGCCGGTGCCGATCGCGCTCATCGCCCTCTCCGTCCTGCTCCAGGCCGGGACGGAGGGCTTCCTCTCCGGCCGGCTCGACCCGGCCGGCAGCCTGCTCTTCTCCTGCCTGGCGTTCCTCGCCACCGCGGTGGTGTTCACCCTGACCACCGTGCTGCGCGGCAAGCACCGGGGAGCGCTGGCCGACCGCGAGGTCAGACGGCTGCTGGTCCAGATGAACCTGGCGAGCGCACTGACCTTCCTGGGCTACTTCGTGGCGCTGGCCTGGGTGCCCGCCGCACTGGCCGCGAGCCTTATGGCCGGCGTCGGCCCGCTCGCCGTCGCCGTCCTCGGCGCGGCCCGGGGCGTCGGCGGCCCGGGCCGCGCGGGCTGGCTCCGGGCGGGCGCGCTGCTCGCGGTGTCGCTGGCGGTGGCCGCCTGTACCCGGTCCGGCGAGACGGCGGCGATCGGACCGGAGGTCCTCGGCGGCGGCCTGCTGGCGGTGCTCTCCGGCTTCGGCGCGGCCCATCTGGCGACCGTTTCGCGGAAGTTGGGCGACCTCAAGGTGGACCCGGTGGTGGTGACGGCCCACCGCTTCCACCTCACCTACCTGCTGGCCGGCGTGCTCCTCGCGGCTCAGGAAGGCGGCCCGACGGGCCACGGGCTGTCGCTCGGCGCGGCCTCGCTGGCGGCGGTGGCGGGGGTGGTCGTCCCGCTGTACCTGCTCCAGATCGGCGCGCAGCGCTGCCCCCCGGTGATCACCATGGTGCTGCTCACCACCCTCCCCGGACTGACCTACCTGGCACAGGTGCTGTTCGGCGACCGGTTCAGGCCGCTCAGCGCGGTGCTGATCACGGCGCTGGTGGCGCTCGCCGTGCTGTTCACCCGGCTCGAGGCCCGGCCCCGGCGTTCCCCCGCCGCGACCACCGCTCCGGCCGCCACCTCGACCGATCCCGCAACCTCGACCGGCCCCACTGCCTCGACCGACCCCGCAACCACGACAGAAGGAGACCGCGATGCCGACCGTGCTGGTACTCGGGGGCGCGGCACCCAGGGAGTCCGGCTTCGTCCGTGACATCTGCGACCGCGCGATGGACCAGTTCCGCAAGCGCGGCGTCCGCGTCGTCCTCACCGACACCCGGGAGAACCTCGCAGCCGCACCGGAGCTCACCGCCCTGGCCGACGAGGTCCACGAACTGGACTTCGCCGACGCGTCGGCCTGCCAGGACTGGGCCGCCGCCTACGCCCGGCACTCCCCCGTGCACGCGGTCGTCGGCTACCGCGAGTACGCCGCCGTCAGCGTGGCCTCGGTCGCCGCGCTCCTCGGCGTCCCGGGCAACCCGCCCGAGGCGGTGCGACTCGTCCGGACGAAGGACGAGTGCCGCGAGCACCTGCGCCGCCACGGCTTCCGGCAGCCGGAGTTGACGGTCTGCGCGTCCGCGGAGGAGGCCACGGACTTCCTGCGGGAGCACGGACCCGACGTGGTGGTCAAACCCCGCCGGGGCTCCAGCAGCGAGGGAGTGAGCCGGGTCTCGGACCCGGCCGCGATGGCCGCCGCCTTCCGGGACGCCCGGGACGCCGACGGCCTGGCCCTGGTCGAGGAGTTCGTGCACGGCCGCGAGTTCAGCGTGGAGGGCCTGTTCACGCAGGGCACGCCCCACGTCCTCGCCGTCACCGAGAAGGCGCTCGCCCCTGGCGGGTTCGTGGAGATGGGCCACACGATGCCCGCCGCGCTCGGCGACGACGAGGCCGAGGTCGTCTCCACCGTGACGGCGGCACTCCGGGCGATCGGCCTGCGGCGCGGCCACTTCCACGTCGAGTGCTGGGTCACCGGGTCGGGTGTCGTACTCGGCGAGGTCCACGCCCGCCAGGGCGGGGACTGGATCCACGCGATGCTGGAGTGGTGCCACCCGGAGCTCGAGCTCTACGGGCACTGGCTGGACGACCTCCTCGGCACACCCCCCGCCGGTGTACCGGCGCGCGCCACGCGGGGCGCCGCCGTACGCTTCCTGGCCCCTCCCGCCGGCGTCGTCACCTCGGTCGGCGGCTGGTCCGAGGTGGCCGACGACCCCTCGGTGCTGGCCGCCACCTGCACCCTGGCGGTCGGCACCCGCATCCACCCCGTCACCTCCAACCTCGACCGGCACGGGGCGATCGTCGTGGGTGCGGCGGACGCCGCTCAGGCCCGGACCAAGGCCGAGT
Source organism: Kitasatospora sp. NPDC051164 (assembly GCF_044455625.1). NCBI lineage: Bacteria > Bacillati > Actinomycetota > Actinomycetes > Kitasatosporales > Streptomycetaceae > Kitasatospora > Kitasatospora sp. NPDC051164. Next base: position 249,661 of record NZ_JBITFB010000005.1, read on the forward strand.
TGCTGCAAGGCTCGCTGACCGTCGAGGTGCGCCGGCCGTGACCACCGTGACCGCCGCCGTCGTGCAGGCGGCCGCCCGGCTGTTCGACACGCCGGGCGCGCTGGCCCGCGCCGAGGAGCTGATCCGCGAAGCCGTCCTGGGCCACCGGGCCGAGGTCGTCGTGCTGCCCGAGGCGTTCCTCGGCGGCTACCCCAAGGGCCTGGACTTCGGCGTCAGCGTCGGCGACCGCACCCCGGCCGGCCGCGAGCTGTTCCGCCGCTACCACGCCTCCGCCGTCACCGTCCCCGGCCCGGAGGTCGACGCGCTGGCCGCCCTCACCCGGGAACTGGGCTGCCACGCGGTGGTCGGCGCGGTGGAGCGGCGCGGCGCCACCCTGTACTGCGTCGCCCTGTTCTTCGGCCCCGACGGCTACCTGGGGCTGCACCGCAAGCTGATGCCGACCGCGGCGGAACGCTACCTGTGGGGCCAGGGCGACGGCTCCACCCTCACGGTCGTCGACACCGGCAGGGCCCGCCTGGGGGCGGCGATCTGCTGGGAGAACTACATGCCGCTGTTCCGCACGGCGATGTACGCCAAGGGCGTCGACCTGTGGTGCGCACCGACCGTGGACGCCCGCGACGCCTGGCAGGTGACCATGCGGCACGTCGCGCTGGAGGGGCGCTGCTTCGTCCTCAGCGCCTGCCAGTACCTGCGCCGCGACGCCCTCCCGCCCGACCTCCACCCGGTCCAGGGCGACGCCCCCGACACCGTCCTGATCGGCGGCGGCTCGGTCATCGTCTCCCCTCTCGGCGAGGTCCTGGCCGGCCCGCTGCGGGACGGCGAGGGCATCCTGTCCGCCGAACTCGACCTTGACGATCTGGCGCGCGCCCGCTTCGACTTCGACCCCGTCGGTCACTACGCCCGCCCGGACGTCTTCACCCTCCACGTCGACGAGTCGACCCGCAGGTAGGCGTGCGGATAGGCCTGCGAGTCGACCCGCGCGAGAACGGCCGTTCCGGTGAAGGGAGCCTCAGCCCCGGCCGAGGACGCGGTCCACGGTGATCTCGATGACCACCCGGTCCGGGTTGACCCGAGGCTGGCGGTAGCGCTCCGCATAGCGCCGCTCGGCCTCGGCCACCTGCTCGGGCTCGTCCCGGACGACCGCGACGCCCTCCAGGGTCGCCCACCTCGCCCGGTCCACCTGGCAGACCGCGACCCGCAGGCCCTCCGGCCCCGCCTGCGCGACATTGAGCGCCTTGCGACTGGTGCGGCTGGTGATCACCCGGGCGGTCGCCGTCTCCGGCTCGAACGTCACACCGACCGGCACCACGTGCGGCGTGCCGTCCGGGCGGATGGTGGTCAGCGTGGAGATGTGCCGCTCACGCCAGAAGGCGAGCATGGCGTCGTCGAGGTCGCGCGGGTCATGGGTCATGATCGCGATCGTACGGCCCCCGGGGAACGATCAAGCCCCGGGGGCCGTACGGGCCGACGAGTCGACGGCCGGCGTGCGCGTCAGTGCCCGCAGCGCGTCAGGGCCCGCGGCGCGTCAGTGTCCGCGGGCGATCCACTCCGGCAGGGCCGGGGCCTCGGCGCCGATGGTGGTCGGGTCGCCGTGGCCGGTCCGCACCACCGTGTCCGCCGGGAGCGTCAGCAGGCGCTCGCGGATCGAGTCGATGATGGTCGGGAAGTGCGAGAACGACCGGCCGGTCGCGCCCGGGCCGCCCTGGAAGAGGGTGTCGCCGGTAAAAACCGTGCCCAGGTCGGGCGCGTACAGGCAGACCGCGCCCGGGGCGTGCCCCGGGGTGTGCAGCACGGTCAGCTCCGTGCCGGCCACCTCGATCCGCTGCCCGTCGGCCAGTTCGCCGTCCGGGAGGCGGTCCGGGTGGGTGAGCCTCCACAGCGGCAGGTCGTCCGGGTGCAGCAGGATCGGCGCACCGGTGCGCGCCGCGAGGGCCGGAGCCGCGTCGATGTGGTCGTTGTGCGCGTGCGTGGAGACGATCGCCCGCAGCCGGCGGCCGCCGAGCGCCACCTCGATGGCCTCCGCGTCGTGCGCGGCGTCGATCACCACCGCCTCCTCGTCGTCGCCGACGATCCAGACGTTGTTCTCCACCTCCCAGCTGCCGCCGTCGAGCTCGAAGGTCCCGGCGGTCACCAGCCGGTCGACACGGGCCTCAGAGGTCACAGGGTCACCACCGAGCGGAGGACGTCGCCCTGGTGCATGCGCTCGAAGGCCTGCTCCACCGCGTCGAGTTCGATGGTCTCGGTGACGAAGGCGCGCAGGTCCAGGCGGCCCTGGAGGTAGAGGTCGATGAGCATCGGGAAGTCCCGCGAGGGCAGGCAGTCGCCGTACCAGGAGGACTTCAGGGCGCCGCCGCGGCCGAAGACGTCGAGCAGCGGGAGCTCCAGCGTCATCTCCGGGGTCGGCACGCCGACCAGGACGACGGTGCCGGCCAGGTCGCGGGCGTAGAACGCCTGCCGGTAGGTCTCGGGCCGGCCGACCGCCTCGACGACGACGTCCGCGCCATTGCCGCCGGTCAGCTCGCGGATGGCCTCGACCGGGTCGGTGGTGCGGGAGTTGACGGTGTGGGTGGCGCCGAGCCTGCGGGCGGTCTCCAGCTTGCGGTCGTCGATGTCGACGGCGATGATCTTCGCCGCGCCCGCCAGCCGGGAGCCCATCACGGCCGCGCCGCCGACACCGCCGCAGCCGATGACGGCGACCGAGTCGCCGCGGCCGACGTTGCCGGTGTTGATCGCGGCGCCGAGGCCCGCCATCACGCCGCAGCCCAGCAGGCCGGCGACGGCCGGCTCGGCCGCCGGGTCGACCTTGGTGCACTGGCCGGCCGCGACCAGGGTCTTCTCGGCGAACGCGCCGATGCCCAGGGCCGGGGACAGCTCGGTGCCGTCCAGCAGCGTCATCTTCTGCCTGGCGTTGTGGGTGTCGAAGCAGTACTGCGGGCGCCCGCGCCGACAGGCACGGCACTGGCCGCACACCGCACGCCAGTTGAGGACCACGAAGTCGCCGGGCGCAACCTCGGTGACGCCCTCGCCGACCGACTCCACGATGCCCGCGGCCTCGTGGCCGAGCAGGAACGGGAACTCGTCGTTGATGCCGCCCTCGCGGTAGTGGAGGTCGGTGTGGCAGACGCCGCAAGCCTGGATCCGGACCACCGCCTCGCCCGGACCGGGGTCCGGCACCACGATCGTGGTCACCTCCACGGGCGCGCCCTTGGCACGCGCGATGACTGCCTTGACCTGCTGGGCCATCCGATTCCACCTCCGTCGGCCGATGCCGCTCCGCACCGGCGTGACCTGCGACGACACGACTGCAGAAGGACTGCAGAAGCACTGCCCACGAAGCGTAGCGCCCGCTCCGCCGGCCGCCGGCGGAGCGGGGGGCGATCCGGCGTGATCCGCCTCACCGCGCGTGCCGACGGCGTGTCAGCCGATGCCGCCGCACGTCACGGAACCTCACGGCACCTCAGGTGGCACATGCCGGCGGCCTACCCGCCGACCTATCCGGCGGCCGCCCGGCCCCCGCCCGGCACGGCCGCCCAGGCGGGGGCGCACGGACGGCGCTGAGCGCTCGTCAGCACGCCTCGAACTGCCCGGAAAGCATCGGTGTTGGCTGGAAGTGCCGCAGACGGGCGCCCTACGGCCCACGTACGGTCGTAGCAGAGACGGTCCACGCGACCACGCTCAGCACACCCGCCCCACCCGGCGGCGCGCCACCGCGCGCCCGTGTCAGGCGCGTACCGACCGTACGCCCCCGCACATGTCGCGCCTCCCCGCAGCCTCCCCGCAGCAGATGCCCGACCCAGCCCCGGCCCGTGTCGAGCCGCCAGCCGGCCGCACCACCCGTCCCCCGCACCATCCTCGGACCACCCCCCGTCGGACCGCCCCCGCGGCCCCGCCCTGGAGTCTGGAGTACGGATGTCCACCGAGAACAGTGCGACCGGTGCCGGAACCGGCACCGCCCCGCTTCCCCCGCTGCACTGCCTGCGCCACCTGGAGCCCGGCCCGCCCCGGCTCGCCGCGCTGCCCACCGGCACGCCGGTCTGGCTGGTCAGCCGGCACGCCGATGTCCGGCAGGTGCTGACGGACCCGCGCCTGGGCCGCGCCCCGCTCTACGCGCCGGACGCGCCGCCGGTCACGGTCACGCCCAACATCCTGGACGACCCGCAGAGCATGCTGAACATCGACGGCACCGAGCACCAGCGGCTGCGCCGCACCGTGCAGCGGGCCTTCACCCCGCGCGCGATAGCCCGTTGGAAGCCGTGGGTGGCATCCGTCGTCGAGTCGCTCATCGACGAGCTGATCGACCACGGTTCCCCCGCCGACATCGTCGCCGCCTACACCCGGCCGCTGCCGGTCGCGGTGATCAGCCGGCTGATGGGCCTGGACAACCTGGACACCAAGCGGCTCGCCCACTGGAGCGACCACGCGCTCTCCACCACGGCCTACACCGCCGAGGCGATCGGCACCGCGATGACCGAGTTCTCCGCCTTCGGCGCCGAGGTGATCGCCGAGCGGCGGGCCGAGCCTGGTGACGACCTGGTCAGCGGCCTGCTCGCGGCCGCCGCCGAGGACGGCTCGATCACCGAGGCGCAGCTGGTCGCGCTGGTCATCGGCCTGGTCGTGGCCGGCCACGAGACCACCATGACCAGCCTCGGCAACGCCCTGGTCTACCTGCTCGCCGACGGCCGCGAGGCCTGGCAGCAGCTCGCCTCCGACGAGACCAGCGCCGCCGCCGCGACCGAGCAGCTGCTGCGCGCCGTCCCGCTCGGCGACGCCCACGAGCACATGCCCGGACTGATGCGGCGCACCGTCGAGGAGGTGGAGATCGGCGGGGTGGTCATCCCGGCCGGCAACGTGGTCGCCGCCGACACGGCCGCCGCCAACCACGACCCGGACGTCTTCACCGGGGACCTGCGCACCGAGCTGTTCTCCCCGCCGGCCGCGCCGATGCTGACCTTCGGGGCCGGGCCGCACCACTGCCTGGGCGCCTGGCTGGCCCGGATGGAGCTGGAGCTCGCCCTGCACCGGCTGGCCCGCCGGCTGCCCGCCCTGCGGATGGCCGACGCTGCCGAACGGATCGACTGGCGGCGCGGCCTGCTCACGCGCAGCCCGAACTCCCTGCGGGTGAGCTGGTGACGGGCCGGGCCGACACCGAACCGGTGATCGTCCGGGTCGACCGGGACCGCTGTATCGGCTCCGGAATGTGCGCTCGCAGCGCACCCGACTCGCTGGCCCTCGGCGCGGACGGACTCGCCGCGCCGCTGGCCGAATACGCGGACGGCGGCGCCGAGTTGACGGACGAGCTGACCGAGGCGGTGGACTTCTGCCCGGTCGAGGCGCTCACCCTCCACTCGGCCCGCGGGGGCTACCGGATCGATCCGGCGGAGTGACGCCCATCCTGGTGTCGCCTGCCGCACGGGCGCTGCCCGCCACCACCGCGGCGGGCGGATCCCCCGCGGCCGGCGACACCGGGCGACGCTGGAGCGCCGCCTCGCCGTACGGAACGGCCAGGCGGGCGCCAACGCGTGACCGTCGGCGAGAAGCTGTTCCACCGCTACCTGGCCGATTTCGAGGAGCCGCGGGCGAGGGCGGGCAGGTCCTGCCGCAGCCCTCGCCCTGACGGCCCCCGGCCCCGGCCCCCCGGCCTCACCGCATCGCCATCACCGCATCGCCATCACCGCATCGCCACCGCCGTACCCGAGACCCGCACGCGGGCGTCCTCCGCCCGCAGTTCGACCCGCAGCACTCCCGGGCGGCCCAGGTCCTCGCCCTGGTGCAGCGTCAGGACCGTCGGGGCCGCCACCGCGCCCAGCTCCCGCAGGTACGCGCCGAACGCGGCCGCGGCGGCGCCGGTGGCCGGGTCCTCGACCACGCCGCCGACCGGGAAGGGGTCGCGGACGTGGTAGACCTCGGGCGTCTCGCGCCGGACGAGTTGGAGGGTGGTCAGGTCGCGGGCCCGCATGTAGTCCGCCAGGCCGTCGAAGTCGTAGTCGAGGCGGGCCAGCCGCTCGCGGGTGCCGGCGGCGAGGACGAGGTGCCGGGCACCGGCGTAGGCGATGCGCGGCGGCAGGGCCGGGTCCAGGTCGGCGGCGGCCCAGCCGAGCAGGGCGAGCGCCTCCTCGACGTCGGCCGCGGTGACCTCCTCGACCTTCGGTTCGACACTGGTGAGGGTGGCCCGCAGCAGTCCGTCGGTGCCGCGCTCGACCTCGACCGGGACGTCCCCGGCGGCCGTCGCGAAGGCGTACCGCCCGGGGCCGATGTGCTCGGCGAGGGCGACGGCGGCGGCGACCGTCGCGTGCCCGCAGAACGGCACCTCCGCGAGCGGGCTGAAGTACCGTACCCGGTACGCCCCTTCGGCCGGGCCGGCGGTGAGGAAGGCGGTCTCCGAGTAGCCGATCTCGGCGGCGATGGCGAGCATCCGCGGGTCGGTCAGCCCGGTGGCGTCGAGCACCACGCCCGCCGGGTTGCCGCCCTCGGGGCGGGTGGCGAAGGCGGCGTAGCGGAGGATCTCGGGCGAGGAGCCGGAGGAGCCGGAGGAGGCGGCAGCGTCGTCGGTCATGCCCGGACGAACGCGTTCCCCCTGCCCGCTGTTCCCGCACGGCCGCTGCCGTCGTGCCGCCGTTCCCGTGCCGCGCGCCGGGTCACCGGAGCACCGCCTCCAGGAAGTCCGAACCGAGCCGGGCGCTGCCCGCCAGGTCGAGCTGGTAGAGCATGTACCGCCCGCGCCGCTGCGTGGTGAGCAGCCCGGCCTTCCGCAGCACGGCCAGGTGGCGGGAGACCTCGGGCGCGCTGAGGTGCCAGGCGGAGGCCAGTTCGACGGTGGTGTGCGGGCCGCGGGCCATGGTGCGGGCGAGGCGCAGCCGGACGGGGTGGGCGAGCGCCTCCAGGCGCTGCTGGACGAGGGCGAGTGAGACCGGCTCGGGCAGGCCGGGTTCGGCGGTCGGGTACTGCAGGACGGGCCGCCAGCCGGGGGCGTAGACGACCAGGAGGTGGGGGCGGCCGAAGGCGGTGGGGATGAAGGTGACGCCTCCGCTGTCGGCGGCGTCGGCGGTGGAGTCCTGCAGCTTGTCGATGACGATCCGCCGCCGCCCGTCGCCTTGGTCGAGGGTGACGGATGGTGAGAGGGCGGCGAGTGTCTCGCCGAGGCCCCGGCGGGCCAACAGGTCGGCTTTGCGCCGGGCGTCGGCGGCGAGGTCGGGCAGGACGCGCTGCCAGGCGTCGGCGAAGAAGGCCGGCACGCAGTCCTCCAGCATTCGCCGTACCAGTGCCCGGACGGCGGGCGGGTCGGCGAGCAGCCGGTCGGCGAAGGCGGCCTGCCGGGGGCCGCGGGCGAGGGCGAGGTCGCGGGCGAGCTCGTTGGCGGCGGGGTCGGTGAGCGGGGAGGCGGTCCGGCGGTTGAGCCGGGAGGAGCCGCAGGTGGTGATGAGGGCGCCGGTGACGTACAGCTCGTCGTCGATCCGGTCGACGGCGTCGAGTTCCTCGGCGAGGGTGGCGCCGGGCAGGCCGGGGACGAGGAAGTCGGCGCGCGAGGAGCGCCACAGGAAGTCGGCTTCCAGGAGCCGCTCGGCCAGCTCCGGCGGGATCGCGGCGGTGGTGCTGCTCGCCCAGCCGTGCAGCGCGGGGTGGTGCGCGGGCTCGGCGAGGACGTGCAGCATGGCGTTCAGCTCGGCGAGCGGGGAGGGCGTGAAGAGCAGGCGTTCGTCGGACAAGCCGGTGATGTCGATGGTCACACTCATATGCCTGCCTCGCTTCGCTCACTCACGCGGCAGATCCTGTCACCCCGTGCCGCCACGTCCGCCCCCGATTGACGGGAACCGTCAATCGGCGTGCCAGGCGGCCCGGCCGGGGCGGACGGTACCGGCCATGAGCCTGATTCAGGAGAAGTCCGTCCATGACCACGCCGCCGTCCGCGGCGGGGAGCCGCCCGCCCCGCCGGTCGGTGGGGGCCGCCGGGGCCCGTCCGCGCTGCTGAGCCTGCTGACCGCCGCCGGCGGGCCCCGGTACGCCGTCGCGCTGGCGGTGGACGCGGTGGGCGGCGGCATGCTGCGACCGTTCCTGCTGCTGTACGGGGTCGGCGTGCTGCACCTGGGCGCGGGGGCGGTCGGGCTGGCGCTGTCGGCCGGGATGGTCGCGGGCCTGCTGGTGGTGCCGCTGACCGGCCGCTGGATCGACCGTGGCGCCCGGACCCTGCCCGCGGCCGTCACCCTGCTGCTGCGGGCGGCGGGCGCGCTGACGCTGCTGCTCGCGGACGGCCTGCCGGGGTTCACGGCGGCGGCGGTGCTGTTCGGGGTGGGCAGCCAGTCCTGGCCGACGACGCACGCCGCGGTGGTGAGCACGCTGACCGACGGACGGCTGCGGGACGCGGCGCTCGCCGCCGGGCGGTCGGTGCGCAACGCGGGGCTGGGCCTGGGCGCGCTGCTGGCCACCGTGGCGGTGAGCGGCGGGGCGGGCACGATCCGGCTGCTGGCCGGGGTGACGGGCGCGGCCTGCCTGGTCGCCGCCGCACTGGTGGCCTCGCTGCGGGTGCGGGCCCGCCAGGAGGGTGCGCCGAAGGCGGCGCACGACGGTCCCCGGGAGCGGCGCGCGCCACTGCGCCGGATCAGTCTGCTGAGCCTCGCCAATCTGCCGTACGCGTTCTGCTTCGACGTGCTGGAGGTGGCGCTGCCCGCGCTGCTGGTGCTGCACCTGCACGCCTCCCCGGCGTGGTCCTCGGGCCTGTTCGTGGGCAACACGGTGCTGGTGATCGCCCTGCAGCTGGCGCTGGTGCTGCGCTTGGCGGACCGTTCGCGGCGCGCTGTGCTGGCGGCCTCGGGGGCACTGCTGGCGGTCTCGTACCTGGGCTTCTGGGGAGCCGGGGCGCTGGGCGGCACCCCGGGGACGGCAGGCATCGCGGTGGTCTCGGTGCTGTACACGCTGGGCGAGATCCTCTACACCGGTTCGGGGACCGCGCTGGTCGCGGCGGTCGCCCCGCCGCACCTGCTGGGGCGGGCGCTGGCCCGCTGGGAGCTGTCGATGGGCGTGGGCCGGGCGGCCGCGCCGGCGGTGGTGACGGCCCTGCTGGCCGCCGGTCCGGGCGCGCTGTGGCTGCCGCTCGCCGCCGCCACCGCGCTGGGGGCGCTGGCGGTGCTGCGGCTGGGCCCGGCACAGTAGGGTCGGCCGGCGGGTGGGATGATCAGTGGCATGGCCCTGACCCCGTACCAGCAGCACCTCCGGGACCGGATCCTGGCCGCCGAGGTGACCGCCCCGCCGGAGCCGTGGCGCCCGGTCGGCCGGGGGCTGATCCCGGTCGGCGGGCTGCTCGGCATCGGCTTCGCCGTCCACCCGGAGAGCGGGCACGACCTGGTGCTGACCGTCTCGTCCGGCGGACACGGCCTGTTCGACGCCGTGACGGGCCTCAAGGTGGCGCGCGACTACGACCCGGAGGAGGACCCGGACGGCCCGGACCTCTGCTGCCCCGGCCTCGGCCAGGTCTCGGACGTACGGATCCCGGTGGCCGGCACGTGGGGCGGCGGCCTGCACACCAGCGCCGAGGGCGGCTGGCACGTCGAGGTCACCGCCCCGGAGTGGCCGCACCACCGGGTGCTGCTCGCGACCGGCCGGGGCCCGTGGCAGGGCGAGCACGCCGAGTGCTGGTGGCACGTCTTCAACTCCGGCTGGTCCACCCTGCGCGCCGCCGGCTTCTCCCCCACCGGCCGGACCCTCGCGGTGGCCACCAGCAGCGACCTCACGCTCTGGACCCGCGCCTAGGCCGGACGCCGTGCCTGGCGCCGACGCTTTCCGGATGCGGGCGCCGCGCCAAGCGCCGACGCTTTCCGGATGCGGGCGCCGCGCCGAGCGCCGATGCTGGCCGCGAGGCGTGCCCGGCCCGAGGAAGGAAGTCCAACGTGAGCGCACTCGACTTCGAGATCATCGACAGCCCCGACAGCTCGCTCAACAAGACCTCCGTCCTGGTCACCGGCCCGCAGCACGCCATGCTGGTGGACGCCGGGTTCACCCGGTCCGACGGCCGCCGTCTGGTCGAGCGGATCAGGGCCGGCGGCAAGCGGCTGACCACCGTGTTCGTCAGCCACGGCGACCCGGACTTCTACTTCGGCGCCCAGGAGGTCCAGGACGCCTTCCCGCAGGCCCGGTTCCTGGCCACCCCCTCGACGGTCGAGCACATCCAGGAGACGTTCGACGCCAAGCTGCGCGCCTGGTCCCACCTGGGCCCCGAGCTGCCCACCCGGCTGGTGCGGCCCGAGGTGCTGGCCGGGGACGAAATCGTCTTCGAGGGCCACCGGTTCGAGGTGCGCGGCGCCGACTTCCACCTGCCGGACCGGCACTACCTCTGGCAGCACCACCACCGCGCCGTGCTCGGCGGGGTCCTGCTCTTCGAGGGCCTGCACGTGTGGACGGCCGACACCCCCAGCTCCGCCCAACGGGCCGCCTGGATCGACCTGCTGGACGGTATCGAGGCGCTCCATCCGACCTGGGTGGCGGCCGGCCACCGGGTCGCCGGCGCGCCGACCGACCTGAACGCCGTCGACCACACCCGCGCCTACCTGCGGGCTTTCGAGACCGAGATCGGCCGGGCCGCGGACGCGGCCGCCGCCAGGGAGGGCCTGGAGCGGCGCTTCCCGGAGCTTGGGCTGCGGATCGCGGTGGACATCGGCACCAAGGTCGTCATGGGCGAGATGGCGTGGGGGTGAGCACGCGATGATCGAGATCCCCAGGGACGTCGCCACCTTCGCCGAGTCCGCCGCCCCCGCCGACGTGGTCCGCCGCCAGTACCTGGCCTCCGCCCGGGGCGACCTGGCCGCGCTGCGCGCCACGCTCGCCGAGGACGTCGAGTGGACCGAGATGGCCGGCTTCCCGCTGGCCGGCACCTACCGCACCCCGAAGGGCGTCACCACCAACGTGATGGAGCGGCTGGCCGCCGAGTGGGACAACTGGACCGCGCACGACGACACCTACGTGGTGGACGGTGAGGACGTCGTGGTCCTGGCCCGCTACACGGCCGTCCACAAGACCACCGGAAAACCGCTCGCGGTCCGGGTAGCCCACCACTTCACCGTGCGCGGCGGCCGGATCGTCCGCTTCGAGCAGTTCACCGACACCGCACTGGTCAGGGACGCGATGACGCCATAGGGCCGGTCGTCCACCCCGACCCCGCGTTCACCCGTACGGGCGAGCGAGGCGCGGCGCGCCCGGCGCGGCCTCGACACACCACCCGGACGGCGGCAGGCTGACCCCGGATCCACGGCCGGAGAACGAGGAGTCGAGCATGGCGGGCACGGACAGCGACACCACCGGAACCGGCGGCAGCACCGGGGCGGGCGGCGGGCAGGACCGCCCGATCGTCATCGTCGGCGCGTCCCTGGGCGGCGCGAAGGCCGCCGAGGCGCTGCGCGAGGCCGGGTACGAGGGCCGCATCGTCCTGATCGGCGAGGAGCACGAGCGCCCGTACGAGCGGCCGCCGTTGTCCAAGGGCTACCTGCTGGGCAAGACGCCCCGGGAGAAGATCTACGTCCACCCGCCGCAGTGGTACGCCGAGCACGACGTCACGCTGCGCCTGGGCACGGCGGTGTCCTCGATCGACCCGGCCGGGCACACCGTGACGCTCGCCGACGACGGCCGGGTGGAGTACGCGAAGCTGTTGCTGACCACCGGCTCGGTTCCGCGCCGCCTGCCGGTGCCGGGCGCCGACCAGGACGGCGTGCTCTACCTGCGCCGGGTCGACGACAGCGACCGGATCAAGGCGGTGCTGCGGCCGGGCGCCCGGATCGTGGTGATCGGCGCGGGCTGGATCGGCCTGGAGGTGGCGGCCGCGGCCCGCCAGGCGGGCGCCGAGGTGACGGTGCTGGAGGCGCTCGAACTGCCGCTGCTGCGGGTGCTCGGCCGGGAGGTCGCCCAGGTCTTCGCCGACCTGCACCGGGACCACGGCGTGGACCTGCGCTTCGGCGTCAAGGTGGCCGAACTGACCGGCGACGGCGGCACGGTGAACGGGGTGAAGCTCGCCGACGGGACGACGGTGGCGGCCGACGCGGTGGTGGTCGGCATCGGCATCGCCCCCGCCGCCGGGCTCGCCGAGGCGGCCGGACTGGAGGTCGACAACGGCATCAAGACCGACCGGCACCTGCGCACCTCGGACCCGGACGTGTACGCGGCGGGCGACGTCGCCAACGCCTACCACCCGCTGTTCGGCCGGCACATCCGGGTCGAGCACTGGGCCAACGCCCTCAACCAGCCGCAGACCGCCGCCCGCGCACTCCTCGGACAGCCGGACGCGGTGTACGACCGGGTCCCCTACTTCTTCACGGACCAGTACGACCTCGGCATGGAGTACGTCGGCTACGTCGAGCCGGACGGCTACGACCAGGTGGTCTTCCGCGGCGACCCGGCCACCCGCGAGTTCATCGCGTTCTGGCTGTCCGGCGGCCGGGTGCGGGCGGGGATGAACGTCAACGTCTGGGACGTCACCGACCCGATCCGCGAACTGGTCCGCTCGGGGCGGGTGGTGGACTCCAAGGTGCTGGCCGACCCGAACGTTCCGCTCGGCGAGCTGTAGCAGCATCCTCCCGACCCCCGCCCCCTCCGCCTCCCGCCCCTCCGACCCAGAGGTCCAGCGGCTACCCCACCGGGACGCCGGGGTTCACCAGGCCCCGGCCCCCGGTGACGGTGTTGCCCGCGCCGATCGTCACCGTGCACGTCGCGGCGTCGTAGTCGGTCACGTCGATCGCGTACCGGTCCGCTCCGGTGGCGCCGGTGAGGTCGGAGTGGTTGCCCCGGAAGACCGTGCCGCAGCCCCAGCCCGGCCGGACGCTGTGGGTCTGGAAGCCGTCATCGGTGGTGCGCCTGCCGGTGTTGTTCTCGATGACGTAGCCGTTGCCCTTCACGTCGACCCAGGAGTCGTCGTAGTTGCGGCCGGTGAGGCCGTCGCCGTCGAAGGAGTTGCCGGAGACCAGGCCGCCGGTGGTGCCCTCCTTGAGGTCGACGTTCTCGGCGCCGATGTTCGGGCCGAAGGTGTTGCCGACGATCTGCACGTGGTCGCTGCGGTCGGAGAGGGTGTTGGCGGTGCCGACGTAGACGCCCTCGCCCAGGCCGTCCCGGGCCAGGCCGGTGTCGTGGACGCGCGAGTCGCGCAGCGTGCCGTGGGCGCTGGAGTTGCGGAAGTGCACGCCCTCCATGGTGGTGTGGTGGACCGTGACGTCGTCCAGCACCACGTAGTTCGCGGCGTCCGCCACGATGCCCTTCTGGGCGCCGGTGACGGTCAGGCCGTGGACGGTCCAGTAGCTCGCGCCGTCGAGGTGGAGGCCGTAGCCGCCGCCGGTCGGGGTGGTGAGCACGGCCTTGGCCGAGCCGGTCAGGGTGATCCGGGCGGCGGCGGTGCCGGGCGCGGTGGCCTTGAAGCTGCCGGAGTAGGTGCCGTCGGCGAGCTGGATGGTCTGGCCGGGCGCGGCGGCCGCGAGGGCGGCCTGGAGCTGCTTGGCGGTGCCGACCTTGACGACGGTCGCGGCCGGGGCGGCCGGAGCCGCCGGTTCGGCCGCCCCGGCGGGGGCGGCGGCGCCGAGGGCGAGAGCGGTGAGGACGACGCCGAGGGCGCGGGGGGACTGCGGCTTCACGGACGGTGCTCCTTTCGGTGGTCGAGGCCGCTTGCTTCCTTCGTCAGCGACAGGGACATGCCACTACACAGTGGACTGGACCATTCCGGAGCGTCAAGAGTGCCGCCGGTGGGCGATACTGGGCTTCGGGGAACCCTCGGGCAGCTCCCGGGGGCCTCGGGCAGCTCGGGAAGCTCGGGGAATCGTCGGGCAGGGAGGCGCGGTGGGCGGGACGGCCGGGTTCGCCGTAGTGGTGTTCGGCGCGTTGGGCGGCGTGGTCGCCTACCTCGCCGGGGTGGTCGGGCTGCGCGAGCTGCGACGCTTGCGCCGGGTCGGCGTCCCGGCGTCGGCACTGGTGCGCGCCCGCGCCTCGGGCCCGGAGGACCGCGCGCTGCCGCCGCGTCCGCTGCTGGAGTTCGAGACGGCCGACGGCCGGGTGGTCGAGGTCTTCTCCCCCGTGCCCTCCACCGCCCGCCACCCGCTGCCGGACGGCCGCTACGTGCGGGTCCGCTACGACCCGGCCGATCCCCGGCAGGTGCTGGTGGACGGGCGGGAGCGGGTGGGGCTGGAGTACGGGTTCCTCGCACTCGGGGTGTTGGCGGTGCTCGGCTCGATCGCCCTCGCCGCCACGGCGCTCTAGCAGTCCCGGTGCGCTCCGCGGGGCCCGGGCCCCGCGGAGCGCTTCGCCAACGGCGGCTACACCACGGGCTGACCCTCCGGACGACCACCGGGCCCGCCCAGGGCCGCGCCCGGGCCCACGCCCAGGGCCTCGACCAGCCGCCGGGCCCGGGTGTCCTCGTCGAGCAGCATCCGCACCAGCGGGCCGGGCGCCGCGCCGACCAGGTACGCCTCGACGGAACGCGGATCGGCCGGAAGGGCGACCGTCCCGGCGGTGACGGCCGCGCGGGCCCGGGCGTAGTCGAGGCCGGCCCGGGCGAGCAGCTCGCCGCCGGCGTCGTCCACGTCCGGCTGCGGTTGACGGCCCAGGACTTCGTGGACGGCCAGGAGGGCGAGCAGGACGTGCTCGGTACCGGGCGTCCGGCGGCCGAGGCGCTGCGCCTGTTCGTCCGTCTCCCGCCGGATCCAGTCCGACGACGGCGCCGCCGGACCTGCCGCACGAGCCGTACCGGGCTTCAACAACCTCCTCCAGAGCGGGCGTCGGTTCGACCGACGGCCGAGCAGCGCGTCCCGGGTGGGGAGCAGCAACGGGTCCAGCGCGGTCGGTGCGCCCGGCGCGGTCGGTGCGCCTGGTGTGGTCGGCACGCCCTCCGGCTGGGAAGGCGCCCCGTCCAGACGCTCCCGGACGGTCTGCGGTGCGACGCCCGCCGCGCGCAGCAGTTCGACGGCGCGGGTGCGGTCGTCGGCGAGCAGGGCCCGCAGGACGTGCTCGGCGGTGAGCTTCCGCTCGCCGCCGTGCCGGGCCGACGTCACCGCGGCGGACAGCGCACGGGCGGCGGCGCCCGTCAGGACGAGGTCCGGGGCCCCGGCCGGACCGAGGACCTCCCGGGCGGGCACGCCCGCGCCGGCCTCGTCGTCCGCGCTCCGGTCGCCGCCGCCGCCGTCACGGTCGCGGTCGCGGTCTCGGTTGCGCAACAGCGCCCGCAGCGCGCTCTCCGTGACCCCGGCGGCAGCGAGGGCCGCACCGGCCGGGCCACCCGACCCCACCACCGCGGCCAGCAGGTGCTCCGTCCCGAGCTGGCCGCCGCCCGTGGTGCCGAGCGCGTGCCAGTCCGCTTCCAGCGTGGTCTCCATCGGACCCTCCCCACCCAGGTAGCTTTGCCCATACCATACGCCCGCTTTGCTTCTGCTTTATAGTCGCCCGCACGTCAAGTCGGCATCAGGAGCCGGTGGCGGAAGCATCGGCGGCGCACCGTTGTTGGAAGCGGGAGAGCCCGCGCCGGCGAAAGGGGTGAGCACCGTGGCCGACACCCTCCCCGGGCCCGAGCACGCCCCCAAGGACACACCCCCCGAGGACACACCCGCCGAGGGCGCACCCACTGCGGACGTACCCACTGCGGACGCGACCATCGAGGACGCAGCGGCGACGGACGAGACAGCCGCCGAGGCGCTGGACGCCTACTCGCGGATCGTCACGACCGTGGCCGCCGCGGTGACGCCGCGCGTCGCCGCGCTCCAGGTCCCCCGGCGCGGCCGGGGCGGCTGGTTCAGCACCGCGCTCGGCTCGGCGGTGGTCTTCACCGACGACGGTTTCCTGCTCACGAACGCCCACGTCGTCGGCCATGCCGACGCCGGGACGCTGGCCTTCGCCGACGGCACCACCTCCCCCTTCCACACCATCGGCGCCGACCCGCTCTCCGACCTGGCCGTGCTGCGCGCCGACGGCCCGACCCCCACGCCGGTGCGGCTCGGCGAGGCCACCGCCCTGCGGGTCGGGCAGCTGGTCGTCGCCGTCGGCAACCCGCTCGGGCTGGCCGGGACGGTCACGGCGGGCGTGGTCAGCGCCCTCGGCCGCTCGCTCCCGGCCCGCTCCGGCAGCGCCGTGCGCGTCATCGACAACGTCATCCAGACCGACGCCGCCCTCAACCCCGGCAACTCCGGCGGCGCGCTGACCACCGCGAACGGCGAGGTCGTCGGGATCACCACGGCGGTGGCCGGCAACGGGCTGGGTCTGGCCGTCCCCATCGACGCCACCAGTCGGCAGATCATCGCCGCCCTGCTCGCCGAGGGCCGGATCCGCCGCGCCTACCTGGGCCTCGCCGGAGTGCCCGCCCCGCTGCCGCCCGCCCTGCGCCACCGCACCGGGCAGCACACCGGCCTGCGGATCGTCGAGGTGATCGCCGACGCCCCCGCCAGCCAGGCCGGACTGCACGACGGCGACCTGCTGCTCACCGCCTCCGGAGAGCCGATGAGCAGCGCCCAGTCCCTGCAGCGCCTGATGCTGGCCGACGCGATCGGCCGCCCGCTGGCGCTCACGGTGCTGCGCAACGGGGCCCTGGTCGACGTCATCGCCGTCCCGAAGGAACTGCCGTCGGCCGACTAGGAGTTGTCCGGGCGGGGTGGCGACGGCTCTGGGAGCGCACAGGTGCTCGGCCGGCACTATGACGGCAGTGCGCTCTCACACCACCGACTGCCACGTCGCGCCCGTACGTCGCGCCCGAACGCCGTGCCGTTCCGTCGGCAGTGCCGGCGACGGCCCCCGCGCCCATCACCCGATCGGGCGACGGCCGTATCCGATGACCTGCTGGGCCGGTTGGTACGGCATCGATTGGTAGGCCGGTGCGCGACTGCTGTGGAACACCACCCGGCGACGACAGGCAGAAGAAGGCGGAATGCTCCAAATCTCAGTCGAGGACTCCGAGATCGACCCGGGCGAGGCCCATCGGTGGCACCTGGTCTCCCTGACCGGTGACGGGGGGCCCGCTCCGCGCCGGACGACCGGTTACAACCAGGCGAAACATTTCACCGTGGCGCAGCACGCCCAGAGCATCGACGAACCGATCCGGTCCTACGTCGCGGCCAGCTTCGAGCTCCCCGGACGGGTGGATCTGGACGCGCTGGAAGGAGCGTTTCTCCACCTGGTGCGCAGGCACGAGGTGCTCCGGGCGGTCTACCAGCCGCTCGGCGGGGACCTGGGCTGCGAGGTCCTGACGGCCGACGAGGTGGCCCTCAAGCACGACTACGTCGGCCCGCTGGAGACTCCCGCCGAGGTCACCGGGCACCTCCACGAGGCGTTCCGGGAGGTGGACACGCTCGCCTGGCCGCTGATCACGATGGGCGCGGTCGTGCGGCCGGAGTCGACCACGGTCTGGTTCTCGTGCGACCACCTCGTCACCGACGGCCTCTCCAGCGCGATCGCCGTCAACGACATCGCCACCGCCTACCGGGGCCTCGCTCAGGAGCAGGAGCCCGGCAGCTACCTGGAGTTCAGCCGCACCCAGCGCCGCGCCAACCGGGCGATGAACGCCGACGACGCGCGGCTGGACTACTGGCGGGCCTTCCGCGACCGCAACGACGGCCTGTTCCCGCGCTTCCCGCTCGACCTCGGGGTACGGCCCGGCCGGCTGTACGCGCCGCTGGCCAGTACCGAGCGGCTGCTGACCGCCCGCCAGACCGAGGAGTTCGGCGCCGCCTGCCGGGCCCGTGGCGGGCGGCTGTCCATGGGACTGCTCGCGGGCGTCGCGCTCGCCCTGCGGCAGCTGGGCGGACCGGCGGAGTACCGGGGGCTGGTGCCGGTCAACGAGCGCGACCGGGGCGTCTACGCCGAGTCCATGGGGTGGTTCATCAACACCCTGCCGATCGAGTTCCCGGTCGGGGAGCGGGCCGGCTTCGCCGACGTGCTGACCGCGGCCCAGGACGCCTACGGGCGGGCGCAGGCCCACGCCGGAGTGCACTTCGTGAAGGCGTGGCGGCTGCTCGCCCCGGCCGAGTACGCGCGACTGCACTACTGGCCGCACGCGGTGAACTTCTTCTCCTACATCGACTTCCGCCGCCTGCCCGGTGCCGACCTGCACGCCGCCCAGCGGGCCCGGATGCACGTCTGGGTCTCCGGCTGCAACGGGCTCCTGCACTGGCTGCACCGCACCGACGACGGCCTGTTCGTCAACACCATCCACGTCGACACCCCACTGGCCCGGGACACCAACCGGGCCCTGCTGGACGGATTGGCCGGCGTGCTGACCGACGTCGCTCAGCCGTTCTGACGGACGACCAGCCGTTCCGACTCGTGCGGTCGTGGCGGCGCGCCGCGTGCCGCCCGGGTGAGTCGAGGACATCCGTGCCGCCGACTACCGCTTCGCCGGGAGGAGTTCGGGCGCCGGGCCGACCGGCAGGTGCCGGCGGGACCGGCGGGACCGGCGGTGGATCGCCTCCAGCTCGCGCAGTTCGGCGAGCAGTTCGGGCACCGGTACGGTCAGCACCGGGCAGCCCGCCGCCCGCACGCAGTACGCGGACACCGGGCGCCGCAGCCGGCGGCGCAGCAGGCCTCCGCTCTGCCCGAGGACCAGCAGGTCACCGGGCCGGTCGGCGAGGTGGACCAGCGCGGGGCCGGTCTCGCCGCGGATCACCACCGGGCGCAGCGGCACCCCGGGGTCGGCGCCGCCGAAGGCCGAGTCGAGGGCCTCGTGCAGGCGCTGTTCGGCGGCTTCCCGGACGGCCGCGAGCAGCGGCGGGCAGGGCGAGCGCCGGTAGCCGTGCTCACCGCCGGGGGGCTCCCAGGCCAGCACCGGCAGCAGTTCCGCACCCCGTGCCCGCGCCTCGGCCACCCCGCGGTGGAGGGCCGCCAGGCTCCCCAGCGACCCGCTGACTCCGACCAGCACCCTGGGTGCCCCGCCGTCCTGGTGTCGCCTGTTGCCGTGCATGATCCGTCCTCGTGTCGTGGTGGCCTTACAGCTCCACCCAACCGCCGGCCCGGGCGTCCGCCGGCCCTTCTTGATGCCTCCCTGACGCCCGACGCGACGATCCCAACGCCGCCCATACGCCGTCCGTTCGGCGCGGGTGTGCGGGCCGGCCGAGGCCGGGCGGAGGCAGGCCGGACCGCCCGGATCACCATGGATCCCCGGGTCGGCAGAAAACGACCATGGTGCTAGTGTCATTAGCACCATGTTGCTGAAGCTGGACATCGGAGACGCCCGGCCCCTGCACGAGCAGGTGGCGGGCGCGATCCGCCGAGCCGTCGCCGAGGGCGAGTGCGCCCCCGGGGACAAGCTGCCACCCGCCCGGGAGCTGTCCCGGGCGCTCGGCGTGAACACCAACACCGTGCTGCGCGGACTGCGCACCCTGCGGGACGAAGGGGTGCTGGAGTTCCGCCGGGGCCGTGGCATCACGATCGCCACCGGCGCCGACACCCGCGCCGAAATCGCGGATCGTGTACGGCAGTTGGTCGACGACGCGGCCCGGGCCGGCTACAGCACGAACGATCTCGTGGACATGATCAGGGGGATGTCGTGAGGGACGAGGGGCCCATAGCGAAGGGGCACCGGGAGAAGGGGCACCAACCGGGGGGCCGGGGCGCGCTCTGGGGCGCGGCGGCCTGGTCGGTCGGCGTACTGGCGCTGCTGGTCGCGCTGCCGCTGGCGGCGCGCCACCGGCTGCCGGACCCGCTGGCCACCCATTGGGGCGGACGGGACCCGGACGGTTCGATGTCACTGACGGGGGCCGCGCTGTTCCCGGCAGGACTCTGGCTGGTCCTGGTGCTGGTCTCCGCGCTGCTGCAGCGGTACTGCGCCGAGCGGTCGCCCGGCTGCGGGGCGGCGACACTGGCGGCCGGCGGGGTGCTGCTGACGGGGGCGCAGACCGCCGTCGTGCACGCCAACCTGGACCGCGCCCGCTGGCAGGACGCCGCGCCGATGGGCATCGAGGTGGTCCTGGTCCTGGTGGCCACGGCCGTCGCCGGGGCGCTGGCCTGGCTGGCGGGCCGCCGGTTCGGGGGCCGGGCCGAGGAGCGTCCGGCGGCCGGGGCGCCGGCGCTGGACGTGCCGGCGGGCGAGCGGTTCGTCTGGCTCTCGCGGGCCGCGAACCCGTGGCTGCAGCTGCTGGCCGCCGTGCTCGGGCTGGTCGCGGTGGCGGGTGTGCTGGCGGCCGCGAGCGGGCTGACCGCGCTGGACTGGGCGATCGTCCTGCCGTTCGCGTTCCCTGCCGTCGCCGTCCTCGCCTGCTCCTCGGTGCAGGCGCGGGTGACCGCCCGGGGCCTGACGGTCGGCTTCGGCCCGTTCGGCCGGCCCGCCCGGCACTGGTCCCCCGCCGAGCTCGAGTCGGCGCGGGTCGAGGTGCGCACACCCGCCCAGGCCGGCGGCTGGGGCTACCGGATCAGCCGCCTGGGCACCACCGTTATGCTGCGCCGGGGCCCCTGCCTGGTGGTCCGCACCCGCAAGGGCACGGACTTCGCGGTCAGCGTCGACGACGCCGACCGCGGCGCGGCCCTGCTCAACTCCCTGATCGCCAAGGCCGGACCGCCGGCCGTGAACCACGGAGGCGATCGCCGATGATCGATTCCCTCACCGCCTTCACCGTCGCCATCGACTACGGGCGGGCCCACACCACCTTCCTGGTGCACGCCGACGGCTCGCCCGGGCCGGTGGCCCGGATGCACAAGGACGCGGCCTACGACCACAGCGCGCCGTACCAGGTCTTCGCCGGGCCCGGACTCGGGCAACTCATCGGCCACGTCAACAACTTCTCCGCCATAGCGGCCGACCGGACGCTGATCGGCCGGGTCGGCCACCGCTCGCGGTCCTGGCGGCACGACGTGTGGACCTTCGACCAGAACGGCCTCGCCGTCCTGGAGGGCGAACCCGTCGGCCTCGCCAACAAGGCGCGGGGCAGCCTTCCCCTGCTCGGCAGCGGCGTGGTCGATGCCGCCCTCCCCTTCGAACTGCGCTACCGGTCGGCCGAGTCGGCGGGCTTCGAACTGACCCGTCACGCCGGGGTGCGGGCGACCTACGCCGTCCGGATCCACGATCCGCGGATCTCCCGGCTCCTGGTCCTGGCCTGCGTCGCCCACTTCAACACGTACGGCACCGCCGACCTCCGCAAGTCCATGGTGGACGTGACCGCCAACCCCCTCAAGGCCTGAGAACGGTCCGACGGCCGACAGCCCCGGCGTGGGCGGACCACGCCGGGGCTGTCGGCTGTCCGGCCGTCGACTGTCGGGACGTCGGGCTGTCGGAAAACCTTCCGGCCCGCGAGGTGCCCCCACCTGCCGGAACGGGTACACCAGGTGACAGCCGCTCTCGAAAGGCAAGGAGGCGTCCGTGACTCATGACTCACGCGCGCAGCAGGCTTCGGACGCCCGGCGGGGTGTCCAGGACGAACGGACCGTCACGTTTCTCCGTCTCGGCGTCGGGCTGATCGGCATTCTGCTGCCGCCGGCCCTGCCGTTCGGCAACTGGCTGGCCGCCGAGGTGACGGGGCGCAGTACGGACGGCTTCTGGCCGGGCTCGATGAGCGCCTCGTACTACACCGACACCCGGAACATCTTCGTCGGCTCCCTGTGCGCGCTCGGGGTGTTCCTGATCTGCTACCGCTTCGACCGCCGGGACGACCGCTGGAGCACGGCGGCCGGGCTCTTCGCGGTCGGGGTCGCGCTGTGCCCGACGTCGCCGGACGGCGCGTCGGACGTCCGGCGCACCATCGGTGTGTTCCACCTGGTCTTCGCGAGCCTGCTGTTCGTGATGCTGGCGATGTTCTGCCTCTACTCCTTCCGCAATCCCCGGTCCACCCAGCCGGCCCGGGTGAGCGCGGCCTACCTGGTGGCCGGGGTGCTGATCCTGGTCGCCCTGGTGTTCTCCGTCGCGGCCGGGGCGACGGGGATCGGTGCCGACTGGTCGGTGCGGCCGCTGTTCCTGTGCGAGTGGCTGGCGACGTGGTCCTTCGGTGCGGCCTGGATCGGGGCCGCGCTCGAACTCGCCGCGCACCGCCGGGGCGGTTCCGACCCGGCGGCCGTCCCCCGGCAGCCGGGCGGCGCGCTGGTGGAGCCGAGCCTGCCGGAGGCCCCGGCCTGAGGGCCAAGCCGGAGAACCAGGCTGAGGGCCAGACCTGAGGGCCAGACCTGAGGGTTTGTCATCTCGTCAGACCGATCGACCGTTACCATGCGCACCAAGGGCAGCCACCACGGCGGCCGGTGACGGGTTCCCAGCAACGGGAGGGCGAGCATGGCGAACGAGGTCCGGGCGGAACGCGGTCCGCAGGAGCACTACCCGTCGATGGACCTGCGGATGGACGTCCCGCACTCCGCCCGGGTCTACGACTACCTCATCGGCGGCAAGACCAACTTCGAGGCGGACCGGGTCGCCGCGCACGCCTCGGTCCGGGCCTGGCCGTCGCTGCCGATCTCGATGCGGACCACCCGCGACTTCATGCAGCGCTCGGTGCGCCACCTCGCCGAGCAGTACGGCGTACGGCAGTTCCTGGACATCGGCACCGGCATCCCCACCTCGCCGAACGTGCACGAGGTCGCGCAGGCGGTCGCGCCCGAGGCCCGGGTCGCGTACGTGGACAACGACCCGATCGTGCTGAACCACGCGCGGGCGCTGATGTCCAGCACGCCCGAGGGCCGCACCTGTTACGTGGACGCCGACTTCCGCGACCCGGAGTCGATCATCAACAACCGCCGGCTGCGCGAGGTGCTCGACCTCTCCCAGCCGGTGGCGCTGTCGCTGATCGCGATCGTCCACCTGGTGCTGGACGAGGACGACCCGCAGGGCATCGTTCGCCGCTTCATGGCCGCCCTGGCGCCCGGCAGCGTCCTCGCCCTGACGGTGTTCACCGGCGACACCGACCCGGTCGGCGTGGGCGGCGTCGGCCGGGAGTACAACGCGCGCGGCATCCCGCTGCAGATCCGCGACAAGGCCGAGACGGAGGCCTTCTTCGACGGCTTCGAGCTGCTCGACCCGGGCGTCACGCTGGTCCACCACTGGCGCCCGGACGCCGACGCCGCACCCGTGCGCGACCAGGACATCGCGATGTACGCGGGCGTGGCGATCAAGCGCTGAGCGGCCGTCAGCGGCGGGCCGGGTCACCCGGGGACGGAGACCAGGCCCGCCTCGTAGGCCAGGATGACCAGTTGCACCCGGTCGCGGGCGTCGAGCTTGGCGAGCAGCCGGGTCATGTAGGTCTTGACGGTGGCGATGCTGAGCACCAGTTCGGCGGCGATCTCGGTGTTGGACAGGCCGCGGCCGACCAGGGTGAGGATCTCCCGCTCCCGGTCGGTGATCGCCTCCAGCCGGCGGAGGGCTGCGCCCCGCTCGGCGGGGCCGGGCACCCGCTCGGGCGGCCGGGCGCCGGCGAACGCGCCGATCAGCCGCCGGGTGACGCTCGGCGCGATCAGGGCGTCCCCGGCGGCGACCACCCGCACCGCTCCCAGGATGTCCTCCAGCGCCATGTCCTTGACCAGGAACCCGGACGCCCCGGCGTGCAGCGCCGCGTAGACGTGCTCGTCCTCGTCGAGGGTGGTGAGCACGACCACCCTGGTCGGGCCGCCGGCGGCGGTCACCAGCCGGGTGGCCTCGATGCCGTCCATACCGGGCATCCGGATGTCCATCACGACGACGTCCGGGCGCAGTTCGGCGGCGAGCCGGACGGCCTCGGTCCCGGTGCCCGCCTCGCCGACCACCTCGACGTCGGTGGTCTCCGTGATGACCATCTCGAGCGCGGCCCGCACCAGTGGCTGGTCGTCGGCCAGCACGACCCTGATCATGCGCCCGCCTCCCCCGCGAGCGCGGCGGCGAGAACCGGCACCGGCCCGGGCACCGGCACCGGCACCGGCACCGGCACCGGCACCGGCAGCGTGGCCGCGACCCGGAAGCCGCCGTCGGCGCGCGGCCCGGCGGCGAACTCGCCGTGCAGCAGGGCGACCCGCTCGCGCAGCCCGGCCAGCCCGAAGCCACTGCCCGTGCCCGTGCCGTGCCCCCGGCCCTGGCCCCGCCCCCGGTCGGTGACCTCGACGGACAGCTCCCCCGCCGTCCGGTGGTCGACGGAGACCTCGCAGGCGTCGGCGTCCGCGTGCCGGACCACGTTGGTGACCGACTCCTGGATGATCCGGAACGCCGCGAGGTCGATCTCCGGCGGCAGCGGCCGCTGCTCGCCGTGCCGCCGGACCTCCACCCGGACGCCCGCCTCGGTGGTCGCCCCGGCCAGCCGGTCGAGGTCGGCCAGGCCCTGCGGGGCGGTGGCCGAGGCCTCGCCGTCGGCCCGGCGCAGGACGACGAGCATCCGGCGCAGCGCGGCCAGGGTGTCCCGCCCGGCGGTCTCGATCTCGCCCAGCGCCGCCTTGGCGCGCTCGGGCCGGCTGTCGATGACCCGGCGGGCGGCGCCGGCCTGCAGCGCGACGATGCCGAGGCTGTGCGCGACGGTGTCGTGCATCTCCCGGGCGATCCGCAGCCGTTCGGCGGTGACCGCCTCGGCGGCCGCCCGGCTGCTCAACGCCTCGGCGTGCTCCCGGTTCTGCCGCACCGTACGCCCGACCAGCCAGGCGACCAGCGCGAGCAGTGCGGCGCCGTCGGCGGAGCCGATGTGGGTGCCGGTGAAGATCCCGACGGTGTTGCCGTGGACCAGGCCGATGTGCAGCACCAGGAAGCCCATGACCAGGGCGAACGCGGCCCGCGAGGTGCGACGCGACCGGGTGGCGGTGATCAGGCAGAGCGCGGTGTCCACGGCGACCAGCGCGCCGGGCGGCACCTGGGTGCCCCCGGCCCAGCCGTCGGTCTCCGTCCAGGTGGCGATCAGCAGCAGGGCGACCGACAGCACCGGCAGCCGGCGCACCAGCGCGGCGCCGGTGAAGGCCACCGCCGTGTCGGCCAGGGTGAACGCCCATCCGCCGTGCGCGGCGGCGCCGTGGTGCTGCGCGGTGTCACCGCCGAGCCGGACGGCGGGGTAGGCGGCGGCCACGCACCAGGCGAGCCCGACCCAGATCTCGGGCGGGACGCGCCGGAACAGCGGCGGCTTGGGGGTCGAGGACATGGTTCAAGATCGTAACCACGGGCCGGTGAGCCGTCATCCACCCGTGGTTGTACGGCCGGGGGTGACCGCACTGTCGACGCCGGTCCGATGCGGCGCCACCCGCTTCCCCGGCACCGTGGAGCCCGTGATCGAAGTCACCGAGCTGACGAAGCTCTACGGCCGCGGCAACGCCCGCCGGACCGCCGTCGACCGTCTCACCTTCACCGTCCGGCCCGGCCACGTCACCGGCTTCCTCGGCCCCAACGGCGCGGGCAAGTCCACCACCCTTCGGCTGGTCCTCGGCCTGAACGACCCCACCACCGGCACCGTCACCGTCGACGGCCACACCTTCCGCGGCCGCCCGCGCGGCCTGCGCCACGTCGGCGCGCTGCTCGACGCGGGCGACGTCCACGGCGGGCGCACCGGCCGGGCCCATCTGCGGGCGCTGGCCCGGAGCAACGCGGTCCCGGCCGCGCGGGTCGAGGAGGTGCTGGCGGAGGTCGGGCTCACCGAGGCCGCCGGGCGACGGATCGGCGGCTACTCGCTGGGCATGAAGCAGCGGCTCGGCATAGCCGGCGCGCTGCTCGGCGACCCGCCGGTGCTGCTCTTCGACGAGCCGCTGAACGGGCTGGACCCGGAGGGCGTGCTGTGGGTGCGCGGACTGTTCCGCCGCCTTGCCGCCGAGGGGCGGACGGTGTTCGTCTCCAGCCACATGATGGCGGAGATGGAGCACACCGCCGACCGCCTGGTGGTGATCGGACGCGGCCGGCTGATCGCCGACGAGAGCCTCACCGAGTTCGCCGCCCGCGCGGGCCGGGCCGCCGTCACCGTCCGGGCCGCCGAACCCGACCGGCTGGCCGCCGTGTTGGCTGCCGCGGGCGCCACCGTACGCCCCGGCCCGGACGGCGCCCTCGCGGTGACCGGCCTGGACGCCACCCGGATCGGCGAACTCGCCCTGGAGCAGCGCCTGTTGCTGCACGCCCTGACCGACCGCGGCGCCTCCCTGGAGGAGGCGTTCATGGAACTGACCGCCGACAGCGTCGAGTACCTCGCCGGAGAGCCCCGATGACCAGCACGACCGCGAACAGCACAAGCACGAACAGCACCGCGACCGCCCACGCCATGACCGCCCGCACCGAACCGCGCGCCCGCTTCGGCGACCTGCTCGCCGCCGAGTGGATCAAGTTCTGGTCGCTGCGCTCGATCCCGTGGGTGCTCGGCCTGAGCACCCTGGCCGTCGTCGCCGCCAACCTCAGGTCCGCCCAGTACACCCACGACCACTCCACGCCGGGCGACGGTGACCCCGTCATGATGGCGCAGGTCGCGCTGAACGCCGCCTTCGGCCTGCCCTCCGCCGACATCCTGATGCTCGTCGGGGGCACGATCGGCGCGATCGTCATCGCGGGCGAGTACGCGACCGGGCTGATCCGCACGACCCTGGCGGCCGTGCCGGACCGCCGGGCGGTGCTGGTGGCCAAGGCGTGCGTGCTGACGGCCGTGATGCTCGGCTTCGGCGTGCTCAGCGTCGGCGTCTCCTTCGGCGCCACCCAGGCGATCCTGTCCGATGTCGGCATCGGACAGTCCCTCACCGACCCCGCCGCCTTCCGGTACGTCGCGGCGGCCGTCCTGTTCGGTCCGGTATGCGCGCTGGTCGGGCTCGGCCTCGGCACGCTGATCCGGCACAGCGCGGGGGCGGTGGTGGGCACGGTCGTGGTGCTGTTCTTCGTCCCGTCCCTCGTCACCGAGCGCTACCGCTGGACGGCCGACCTGCTGCACGCCCTGCCGCTGCCCGCCTGGCAGCGCCTCGCCCGGACCACCCTGGCGGGCCAGCGCCCGAGCGAGTACCCACCCACCGTCGCGGGCTCCTGGATCACCTTCGCGGCCTGGTCGCTCGCCTCGGTGGTGATCGCGGCGGTCGTGATCCGGCGCCGGGACCACTGAGGGCCGAGGGCCCGGGGACAGCTCAGAACGCCGCGATGCTCCCCGGCGCCCGCTCGGCCCGGCTGAGCGCCCGCAGCACGTCCACCCACCCGTGCCGGCGGACGGCCAGCCGGGCCAGCAGGCCGGCCACGGCGTCGGCCGTCTCCGGCGGGAGTCCGGGGGTCGGAACGCCGACACTGACCGCCAAGTCGTCGGCGTGGACGGCCAGTTCCATCGTCCGGGTCGCCAGCAGGTCGTCGAGGGTGAGCGACCAGGGCCCCCAGAACGGCAGCCGGGCCGGCCGGGCGCCGTCCGCCGCGGCGAGGGCGGCCGTCAGGTCCGCGACCGCTCCGGCGACCCGGCGGTGCAGTGCCGCCGGCCCGTCGGCGGCCAACGCCTCGCTGCCCTGCCGGATCCGCACGTTGATGTCCGCGTCGAGCGCCGCGCCGACCCACGCCACCCGGGCGTAGTGGTCCAGCAGGCCGACCGTCTCCTCGGCCGGCGCCGCGGCGGCCAAGGCCTCGGGCACGCACAGCACCTGATAGGCCAGGTGCCCGGCCAGCCCGCCGACGCTCCACTGCGCCAGCGCGCTCGGCCGGCGCCACGCCTCGGCCACCTCCGGGCGGCGCAGCAACTGCTCGGCCGCGCGGGCCGCGGCCAGGAAGTCCGTTCGGGCATCGGTCACGACCCACTCCCTACCGCGCCGCGCCGGTTCGGAAGCCGCCCCGACACCGTGTCCGCCACCGCGACCAGCAACGCCGCCAGCACCAGGCCCGCCGCGACCGTCACGCCCAACTGGAAGGCCGTCGCCCAGTCCGGGTGGCGGCCGCGGGCATGGGCGAAGAACACCGAGCCGACGACCGCGATGCCCACCGCCGAGCCGACCCGCTGCGCGGTCTGCAGCACGCCGCCCGCGCTGCCCGCCCGGGCAACCGGAACCTGCTGGAGGGTCAGCGTCTGGTTCGGGGCGATCACCAGCCCGCTTCCCACCCCGGCGACCAGCAACGGCAGCGCCGTCGTCCAGCCCACCCGGGGCCCCGACCACAGCTGCACCGCGAGCGCCGAGGCCAGCAGCCCGCCCAGCACCAGCAGCAGCCCGGCCACCACCAGCCGTCGGCCGAGCCGGCTCACCAGCCGCCCGCCGACCGCCGCGGCCACCCCCGAGCCGACCGCGAACGGGGTGATCGCCAGGCCTGCCGCCAGCGCCGAGTAGTGCAGTCCGGCCTGCAGGTACAGCGTGAAGATGAAGAAGATCGCGGTGAACCCGGCGAAGTACACCAGCGACAGCAGCACCCCCGCCGCGTACGGGCGCACCGCGAACAGCGCCATGCTCACCAGCGGTTCGTGCCGCCGCCCGTAGTACACCTCCCAGCCGACGAAGGCCGCGAGCAGCACCGCCGCCACCGGCAGCAGCAGCCAGCGGGCCGGGCTGTGCCACTGCTGCTCCTGGACGAACGGCAGCAGCAGCGCGACCGTGCCGGCGCCGAGCAGCACCACCCCGACCGGGTCGAAGTCGCGGTGCCCGGCCCGCTCGGCGGCCGGCGGGGGCGGCGGGAGCAGCCGGTAGGCGATCGGCAGGGCGGCGACGCCGATCGGCAAGTTGACCAGGAACACCCACCGCCAGCCGTCCTGCGGGCCGAACAGGTGGATCAGCAGCCCGCCGAGCAGCGGCCCGACGGCGGTGGACAGCCCGATGGTGGCGCCGAGCGCGCCGAAGGCCCGGCCGCGGTCGGCGCCCTGGAAGAGGGTCTGGATGAAGCCGGACACCTGCGGCACGAGCACACCGCCCGCCGCGCCCTGGAACAGCCGGGCCAGCACCAGCCACTCCTGGTTCTGCGCCGCGCCGGCCAGCGCGCTGGCCGCGGTGAACAGGGCGAGCCCGGCGAGGAAGACGGCCCGCCGGCTGCGCGCGTCGCCGAGCCGCCCGGACGGGACGAGCACCAGGCCGAAGGCCAGCGCGTAACCGCTGAGCACCCACTGCAGGCCGCTCTCCGACATGTGCAGCCCGGCCCGTACGGTCGGCAGGGCGACGTTGACGATGCTGACGTCCAGCAGCGTCATGAACCCGGCGACCAGGCAGACCGCGAGCGCCCGCCAGCGCCGCGCGGTGGCCCGCCCGCCAGCGGCGGAGGCACCGGGCGGCTCCGGGGCCGGGTCCGGCTCCGGGTCCGGGTGCGCGGAGGTGGGCGGGGGGTGGGGGGTCATGGGAGCCTCTTCCCGGTGTCCGGGGCGGCCTGCGGCCCGACCGGTCGTCGGCCGGCGTCGCTCGGCTCATCGTCGCCCTGCCCACCTTGGGCCGCCACCCGGGCCGCCACCCGCCGTCCTTGCACTCACTCCTGCACGCAGTCCTTCATGCCGTCCCTGTGCCGCCCCTCACTCGAACGGCCGAACCGGATCGCGGTCGGCGCCCGCACCCCAGAGGCTGACGGCATGACCGTCGCCACCGAGAGCCCGCCGTCCGCCCCGCCGGTGCTGGACCTCCGGCAGCGAAACGTCGTCTTCGCCACGATCGTGCTCGGCATGCTGCTGGCCGCCCTCGACCAGACCATCGTCGGCACCGCGCTGCCCACCATCGTCGCGGACCTCGGCGGGGCCGCGCACATGTCCTGGGTGGTGACGGCCTATCTGCTGGCCGAGACGGTCGCCACCGTGCTGGCCGGAAAGTTCGGCGACCTGCACGGGCGCGAGCTGCTGTTCCAGGCCTCGGCGATCGTCTTCGTCGGCGGCTCCTTCCTGTGCGAGCTGGCCACCAACATGACCCTGCTGATCGCCTGGCGGGCGGTGCAGGGCCTCGGGGCGGGCGGCCTGATGGTCACCGCCATGGCGCTGATCGCCGACGTCATCCCGCTGCGCGAACCGCGGCAAGTACCAGGGCGCGATCGGCGCGGTGTTCGGCGTGGCCACGGTGATCGGGCCTTTGCTGGGCGGGCTGTTCACCGACCACCTGTCCTGGCGCTGGGCGTTCTACGTCAACAACGCGTCTCCTTCCCTGCGGTGATTCTCCCCCAGAGCATGCGGCCATGCGGCCATGCGGCCATGCGAACGGACGGCCGATCTCTCGGAGACGGCCACGGCGGCGTCAGCCGGCCAGCCATGGTGCCTCGGGGAGCTTGGCGCCGTCGGCGTGGCCGGAGAACTCCGCCGTGGTCGGCGCACCCAGCCCCGGCATCCGCATGGTCACCCGCCGCAGTGTGCCGTCGCCGTCGACCCAGTACGTCAGCGGCGACCGTCCGCCGTCGGGTGCGGAGCCCTGGGCGCGCGGCCCGGCGAAGCGGTCGTAGCCGCGGCCGTCGATCCGGTCCCGGCCCAGCCAGCGCGCCCCGGACTGGGCGAGCAGCAGCGGGTTGTCGGGGCGGTCCGCACCGAGCTGGACCACCAGGCTGAGTCCGGCGTCCAGGGGGTCCGCGGTGTAGGAGCGCGGTGACCAGCCCGGCCGCGGCACGTGTTCGGCCTGCTGCCAGGGCGGGTCGTCGACGCCGGCCGGCTCGGGGGCCAGCCCGAGACCGCCGGTGTCCCAGACGATCAGGCCGTGGTCGAGCGGCCCGCTCGCCCCGGTGGTCCGGTAGCGGCCCACACCCCGGTGGGTGCGGTAGTCCACGACACCCTCGACCCGGATGGTGACGCCCCCGCCCTCGGTGGCCGTGAGCGTCATCCCCACCGGGCCGGCCTGGTAGAGGTTCAGCCGCGAGAGCGCCAGCCGGGAGGCCTCGTCGGTGGTCACCGGGCGTTCGGTGGTCTTGTCGGAGACCGTCCGGTAGACGACCAGGCCACCCGCCGCGGTGCCGCACACCACGATCGCGATCAGGGTCCTCAGCCGGACGGCCCGACGCTGCCTGCGGCCGTCGGCCTTCGTCTTCCGGGGCATGCGGGTGCTCTTTCTCCTCGGTCGGTCACGACAGTCGGGCGGGTCCGGGGACCATCGGTCCGCGAACCCGCCCGATCGGGCCCGGTGCGGGTCTCCCCGCCTCGGGCTCCTGGGTGTCAGCCGTGCTGGCCGCGCTGGGCAGCCTTGCGCCTACGGACCACCAGCACCAGTGCCGTGCCGAAGGCGATCAGTGCCGCCGCGCTGATCAGGGCGATCGGCATCCCCTCGCCCGCACCGGTGTTGGGCAGGTGCCCGGGTGCGGGGCCCGGCGGGGCGGGCGGGGCCGGAGCCGCCGTCGTCGGCTCCTGGGTCGGAGTCGGCGTCGGCGTCTCGGTCGGGGTGGGTGTCGGGGTGGGTGTCGGCGTCGGCGTGGGGATCAGCTTGTTGACGGCCGTCACCTCCACGCCGGCATCGAGGTTCGCCGAGGTCAGCACCAGCGGCCCGAAGACCGTGATCTCCGGCGCGGCGTAGCCCGCGGGCGGGCTCAGCTCCTGCCAGTAGTACGACCCCGGCAGCCCGGTGCCCTGGCAGAGGCCGTCGGCGCCGGTCGTACAGGGCGAACCGACCTTGGCGTCGGGCTTGTCGCCGGTCGGCTGCAGCCCGTCCGTCCCGTTGGTCTCGTGCCACAGCTGGAACGTGGCGCCGGCCAGCGGTTTGCCGTCCTGGTCGTGCTTGACCAGGCGCAGCGCGCCCTCCTGCCGGCGGAAGCCGAAGTCGAAGCTGTGGTCGTTCTCGCCCGGTCCGCCGGTGGTCAGTGCCCGTTCCGGATACTTCCCGCCGGACGGGACGACACCGTCGGAGTCGACGAAGCGGTTGTCGCCGACGTCGTGTTCGGTCGGCACCCACTGGAAGAGGGGGCCGTCCTTGGCGTAGTCCGCCGGATTGTCCAGCTTGATCGTGTACTTGGTCCTCGGCTTGAGGCCGCCGTCGACGTTGCTGTCGTCGAAGTAGTACTCGCCGCGGGTGGTCGTCTTGGTGGTGCCGACGAGCTTCCCCGACTCGTCGTACAGGTGGACGGTGGCCCCAGGCACCGGGCGCTGGCCCGGCAGTTGGAGGCCGCTGCGCTCGGGGTCGTACCAGACCCGGTTGCCGATCTGCAGCGGCGCCTGGTCGCAGAGGACTTCGAGGTCGCCCATCGCGGCGCCCTTGCCGAACGGCGGGACCGGCCCGACGGGGTTGAGCCGCACGCCGCCGTCGGCCTTGCCGTTGCGCTGGACGAAGGCGGTGCCGTAGCCGAAGGCCATGCCGTTGCTGTCGTAGCCCGAGGTCGCGATGGAGTTCTCGACCTTCGAGAACGCCATCCCGGCATTCGCGGCGTTGTTGTGGCCGAGGCGGTTGTTGTCGAAGACCCGGGTGCCCCGGGTCGTGATTCCGCAGCCCTTGTTGGTGTCCAGCACGTACATGCCGTCCACCGGGCAGGCCTTGTTGAGGTCACCGCCGGACAGGACGGTGGCCATCGCGCCGCCCGTCGGTCCGGCCGCCGACTGGTCGCCGAAGCGGTCCCGGAAGGCGATCAGCATCGAGCCGTCGGTCTCGAACGCGATCTCGGCCAACTCCGGCTCGGGGTTGGCCATGTAGCTGGTGCAGGCCTGGCCGTTCTGGGTGGCCGGGTAGGTGTCCTGCCACGGGAACCAGGCCGTGCCGGGGCACGTCCCGCCGACCGTGACGCCGCGCGGGTAGTCGAGCGGCTGGTCCAGCACGGCCTTCTTGAACGCGCCGGTCGCCGGGTCGAACGGCAGCACCACGGCGCGCAGGTCCGAGGCCTTGCCGGTGGACTCGCCCGAGCAGACGCCGCCGAGGAAGCCGGTGCCGTCCTGGAGGCCGAGGCCGTACGGACGCCAGTCCCCGGCCGCCGGGCAGCCCGGGTCGGGGATCGGGTAAGCGGCCTTCGGCTCGGCCGCCGTCGGCGCGGTGGCGTCGTAGCGGTAGAGCTTGCGGTCGTTGAGGTTGACGACGAACAGGTCCTTGCCGTCGTCGGTGACCTTGATGGCGCCGAGGCTCTCCTTGCCCACCGCGGCCAGGAAGGCGTCGTCGTTGCCCGGGCCGTGCGGAGTGGCGCCCGCGTCCGGGACGGTGGCGAACAGCGTGGTCTTCTTCTGCACCGGGTCGGTCACGTAGATCGCGCCGGGGCCACCCGGGCCGTAACTCGTGCTCCGCTTGGCCTGGGCCGAGGAGAACACCCGCCGGTCGGCCCGGTTCCAGGCGATGCCGTAGAGGTTGCCGGTCTGTTCGGCCGTGGCCAGGTCGGTCACGGTCACGTCGGTGCCGGCCACGCCCCGGGAGCTGTACGGGTAGGACACCAGCGTGTGCTGGGCCCCGCCCTCCCGGGTGGCCGGCTGACAGGTCGACACCAGCGGCGCGTTCTTCTGGCAGTAGTCGCCCGGGTTCCACAGCCCGGTGGTGAGTTCCGCCTTCTTGCCGCCGGTGAGGTCGACGAACTCCTCGTTGGAGCTGAGCTGGTTGGGCGCGCCCGTCAGTCCCTGGCGTGAGGCGAAGGCCGGGAAGAGCACGCCCGGCTTCGGATTCACCACCTGCACGCGGTACTTGCCGCCGGTCGCCTTGCTCGCGGCCGGTGCGAGCGTCACCGTGCCGTCGGCTGCCGTGGTGCCCTCGATGCCGGCACCGGAGTCGTCGGTGAGCGTCACCTTCACGCCCGCCATGCCCGGCTCCAGCACGGGCGTCCACACCCCGCTGGTGTCGACGGCCCGGATCACCCGGACCGTGACCGTGCCGTCGCCCGTCTGCGGAAACGCCGACGGGGCCACCGCCAGCGAGCAGGCGCCGATCGCGACGGCGAGTGCCACCGCGCCGCCTGCGGTTCGACGGCCGATCCCACCCGGTCGCCACCGGTCCGGGCCGCGCGCGGCACCGGCTGGTCGTTCACTTGTCGTCGTCATCCCTGCTCTCATCGTCAAGTTGAGCATCATCACGTTGGGCATCACCAGTGGGGGCCTGCCGCCCGACCTCGCGAGGGAGCTCGTGAGTGGCGGAAAGCCGCCATTGTTAACGGGAGCTTAAAGCGGCCTCACGGAAGTTCGCAGGAAAACAAGGAACTTTGACGAGGTATCAGTCGTTTCGACGGCCGTCGCACCAACCCGCTTCCCTTTCGATACCGGAGCGCTGACCTGCGGGGAAGCCGCTCTCGGAGCCCCGGCGCCACTCCCGGGCACCGCATGCACCTGTCGACAATCGAACACAGGACCTGCCGCGCCTGCACACACCATGCCCCAACTCACGCACCCCACGGGCAACTTCCGCACCATCACGGCCGCCCCGGCGCGGCCGAAACCCGCTCTGGCACGATGGACCGATGCGCATACTGATCATGGGCGGCACCAGGTTCGTCGGCCGCCACCTCGCCGAGGCCGCCCTCGCCGCCGGGCACGACGTCACGGTGCTGCACCGGGGCAGGTCCGGCGCCCACCTGCTCCCCCACGCCACCCACCTGATCGCCGACCGCGACGCCGACCTGTCCGTGCTGCGCGGCCGCAGCTGGGACGCCACCGTCGACGTCAGCGCCTACTACCCGCGCCAGATCCGGGACTTGGCCGCCGCCCTCGACCCCGGCGCCGCCGGACGCTACCTCCTCGTCTCGTCCATGGCGGTGTACGACACCCCGGCCGCCCCCGCCTACACCGAGGACTCCCCACTGCGCCCCGCCGACGGCCCGGAGCCCGACACGATCACCGGCGAGACCTACGGCGTCCTCAAGGTCCAGTGCGAACGCGCGGCCCGGCAGGCGTTCGGCCCGGAGACGCTGCTGGTGCGCCCCACATACGTGATCGGCCCCCACGACTACACCCACCGCTTCGACTACTGGGTGCAGCGCCTCACCCGGGGCGGCGAGGTCCTGGCACCGGGCCGGCCCGACGCGCCGATCCAGGTCGTCGACGCCCGGGACCTCGCCGCCTGGATGCTCGCACTGCTGGAACGGAACGCCTCCGGCACCTACCACGCCGCCGCTCCGCCGCCGTTCACCTTCGGCGACCTGCTCGACGCCGTCGCCTCGGCGGTCGCCCCGGCCGGCACCACCCTCACCTGGGTGACCGAGGACTTCCTGCGCGCAGCCGGCATCCCCGACCGCGCACTCCCGCTCTGGCCCCGCAACCCGCAGCTCCGG
Source organism: Kitasatospora sp. NPDC051164 (assembly GCF_044455625.1). Classification (NCBI taxonomy): domain Bacteria; kingdom Bacillati; phylum Actinomycetota; class Actinomycetes; order Kitasatosporales; family Streptomycetaceae; genus Kitasatospora; species Kitasatospora sp. NPDC051164. Next base: position 284,534 of record NZ_JBITFB010000005.1, read on the forward strand.
GCCACCAACACCGCCGACCCGGCCGCGGCCCTCGCCACCGGCCTCACACCCCGCCCGGTGGCCGACACGGCCCGGGACATCCCGCCCTTCGAGCCGCTGCCGGAGACCCTGACACCCGAACAGGAGGCCGACCTGCTCGCCGCCTGGCACCGCCGCTAGGGTTCGTCCGGCGGATCAGGCGTGAGCGTGATCCGCCGGACACCCGGATGAGTCAGGCCTGCGAGAACTGAGCGACATACTCGTCGAACGGCGGGATGCCGACTTCCGCGCGGCGCTCGTCCATGCGCTCGGGATCCTCACAGGGCCACGGGACAGGCGAGGCGTCCTTTACCCCGGCGATCTGTGTGCCGTAGATCTGCTTCCGACCTTCGTTCACAAGGGTGCGATCCCGCAGGAAGGCAAGATCTCGCGGGCTGGCGGCGCCGTTGGCCATCGCCTGCTCCATCAGCCGCAGCGCGCGCCGCTGGACGTCGAGCTGCCGGTCGGCGTGTTGCGCAATCAGCCACGCGGCCCGGGCCGCGTCCTCACCGACCAGTTCCGCGGTCGGCCATCCGTGCGCGTCCATGATCTCGCTGAGACGGTCCGCGTGCTGCACGGTCAAGCGGCGCCACGCCAACTGCTCCGCCGGGGTAGCACTGTTCGCGTGGCGCGCGGCCCGGTGATCTGCCGCCGCCATGTCGGTGAGCTCCCTGGCCACTACGGCAACGTCGGATGCCATCCCAACTCCAAGTCAAATCGAGGTTCTCGCCGGTCATCCGCAACCCTAGGTGTGCAAATCACCCCAAAATTTCCTTCCAGAGGACGGTGACAGGCCCGTCCGGCCCTTGGGATAATTGACCTGTTCACGGAGCCAGAGGCGGATCGAAGCAACGCTGACAGTCCCGCGGAAGATGTAAGCGCGCTTGTCGTAGCGCGTCGACGGCGCGGAAGTGCTTCGGGCGATTGATCGTGCGCTCGACTTCATTGCGGCGCGGCCGGCCCCGCCGAAGGCCCGGCCCCACGAACTGTCCGGACATGCGAACGGCCGCACAGCGCAGGTGCGTTGTGCGGCCGCCGTCGACGGAGGAGACGTCAGTCCTCGTCCTGGTCCTCGTCCTGGTCCTCGTCCTGGTCCTCGTGCTCCTCCCGCAGGCTCTCCACCGGGTCGCCCCAGAGATCGGAATCGTCCGGCCCCTGCCCCAACTCCTCCAGCAGCGCGACGAACTCGTCCAGCGCGGCCTTCGCGTCGCCGTTGCGGATCCGGCATCGACGCGGGTCAGCAGGGCCAGCGCGCCGATCAGCCCGGCCAGCGAGTCGGCCGCCCACGCCGCAGCCGTGCTCCCAGCCGTTCGGGTCGTAGATCTGGACGTGCTTGAATGGCGTCGTCACACCGTCCTGGACAGCACGGGCCGCCGGGGTCACCCCCGACGGCCCTTCCGCAGCTGTGGTCTGACGGCTCAGAAGAGGCCGTCATCCTCGTAGTAGTTGTTGACGACGACCTCGGGCCCGTCGTCGTCGAACGCCTCGTTGAGCAGCGCGCCGCCGACCAGACCCGCCGCGCCGGCGCCGATCAGCGCACCGGTGCCGAAGCGCCGGCCGCCGCCCTGCGCCTGCTGGCCGGGCACCTGCGGGTACCCCTGCTGCTGGACGGGCTGCGGGTAGCCCTGCTGCGGGGTGTAGAACGGCGGGACGGTGGTCTGCACCCGCTGGGCGCAGGCGACGCAGGTCTCGATCTGGCGGGGCACGCCCCACTGCGGCGACCACAGCACCGACGTCGTGCCGGCGCCGTGCGAGGGGTCGAAGAAGCACGTCACGGGGGAACTCCCTGCTACTGGCTGGGTCTGCGGTACGGGGGGCACGGCGGCGGGAAGCACCGGCGGGGGCGGCGCGGACGGCACGGCGGGCTTCACCGGAGCCGGGGCCGGAGCCGCCGCGGGCTGCAGGACGTCCACGCCGAAGTCCGTGGCGATGCCCGCGAGCCCGGCGGCGTACCCCTGCCCGACCGCCCGGAACTTCCAGTCGGCGCCGTGCCGGTACAGCTCGCCGAACACCATCGCCGTCTCGCTGCCCGCCTCGGGCGCCACGTCGTAGCGGGCCACCTCGGCGCCGCCGTCCGGGTCGGTGATCCGGATGTACGCGCCGCGGACCTGCCCGAAGCTCTGGCGTCGCTGCGCCGCGTCGTAGATCGCCACCGCGAAGACGATCTTCTCCACGAAGGGGGAGACCTCCGCGAGCCGGACCTCGATCTGTTCGCGGTCGGCTCCGCTGCCAGAGCTGCCCGAGGCGCCCGAGCCGCCGTGGTGGCGGACCGAGCCGTCCGGGCTGCGCAGGTTGTTGAAGAAGACGAAGTTCCGGTCCGCGCCGACCTTCCCGTCCGCCCCGCACAGCAGTGCGCTGGCGTCCAGGTCGTACCCGGCCCCCGCCGTCCAGCCGAGGCCGACCCGGATGACGAGCAGCCCGGGGGCCTGCGTGCCCAGGGAGACGTTGCCGCCCTTCGTCAGGGCCACACTCATGGGACTTCCTCCACGACCGTACGAGTACCGCTGTTCGACCACGACAACGCTGTAGATCTCGCGCTGGTTCCCGGCCGCGTCGTCAGGATCGCGTCAGTGCCGAAGCGGCCGGGCTCAGTACCGCACGGGCAGTTCCCGCAGGCCACGGGCCCGCAGGGTGGGTCGGTGGCGCAGCTGCTCGACCGGCGCGTCCAGGGCGAGGTCGGGGAAGCGGCGCAGCAGGGCGGTCAGCGCGATGGCGGTCTCCATCCGGGCCAGCGGCGCGCCGAGGCAGTAGTGGATGCCGTGGCCGAGGGCGAGGTGGCCGTTCTCGCGGCGGTGCAGGTCGAGCCGGTCGGGGTCGGTGAACTGCTCGGGGTCGCGGTTGGCGGAGCCGAGGGCGAGCAGCACGGTCTCCCCCGCCGGGACGGTGACGCCGCCGATGGTGACGTCCTCGCGCGGGAAGCGGCGGATGGCGAGCGGGGCGGGGCCGTCGAAGCGGGCGAGTTCCTCGACGGCGGCGTCGATCAGTTCCGGTTCGGCGCGCAGGGCGGCGAGCTGCTCGGGATGGGTGAGCAGGGCGAGGACGGCGTTGGCGATGAGGTGGACGGTGTTCTCGTAGCCGGCGAAGAGGATGAGGAAGGCGAGCGAGGTCAGTTCGTCCTCGCTGAGCCGGTCGGCGCCGTCGCAGAGCCGGTCGGCGCCGTCGCCCTCGCCGCGCCGGTCACCGCGCTCGTCTTCCTGCTCGTCGCGGACGGCGATCAGGTCGGAGAGCAGGTCGTCGCCGGGTTCGGTGCGCTTGTGCTCGATCAGTCCGGTGAAGAAGCCGAGCATCGCCTTGACGGCGGCGCGGGCGGCCTCGGGGTGCTCGGGGTCCGGGGTGATGAGGGTGTCGGTCCACGCGCGGAAGTCGTGCCGGTCGTCCTCGGGGACGCCGAGCAGGTCGCAGATGACGGTGATCGGCAGCGGTGCGGCGTACGCGGCGAGCAGGTCGGCGCGGCTCGCCGGGGCCATGGCGTCCAGGAGCTGCTCGGCGACCTTCTCGATCGGGGCGCGCAGGGCGGCGATCCGACGCGGGGTGAAGGCCTGGGAGACCAGGCGGCGGATCCGGGTGTGGTCCGGCGGGTCCATGTTGAGCAGGTTGGCGTCCAGCGCGGGCGGCAGCGCGAAGCCGCGGTAGTTGCCGGGGGCGGCGTGCGCCCTGTCGAGGGCGAGCCGGGGGTCGGCGAGGGCCCGGCGCACGTCCGGGTAGCGGGTCACCAGCCAGAAGGGCAGGCCGTCCGGGCCGACGAGGCGGTGGACGGGGGTGTCGGTGCGCAGCCGGGTGTAGCCGCCGTACGGGTCGGCGATCAGGGAGGTGAGGGTGAGGTCGGGCGCTGTCACCGGCCCAGCCTACGGGCCGCTCGGCGGCACTCTGGCGGGGCATCAGGTCCGGACCTATTGTCAGGTGACATGACATTCCTTCGCCGTACCGCCGGACTGGCCGCCGCCCTCACCGGAACGCTCGCCGCCCTACTGGCCCCGGCTGCCGCCCACGCCGACCCCGGCGGCTGCCGCACCGCCGCGACGGCGTCGCCGGACGCCGAGCAGGCCCGTCTCCAGGACGCCCGCACCGCCGCCTTCACCGAGCGGTCCGGCCTGAACGACCTGCTCCGGGGCTTCCCCACCGCCCTGTGCGCCGCCCGCAACGCCCACCGCGCCGAGCGGGTGGTCGATGCCTGGGGCCGGGCGCTCTGGCAGGCCGGCGTCGACCGCGCCCAGGGCCGGCGGCCGAGCGGTGAACTGCCCGCCCGCGACGACCGCCCGCTGTACTGGACCCGGCTCGCCATGACCGTCCAACTGTCGCGCTGGCAGCCCGGGTTCACCGTCGACCAGGCCGGGCTCCGGGCCCGCTTCGAGGACGCCTCACGCGGCCTGGACGACGGCTTCAGCACCGCGCCCGACATCCGCCGCATCTTCGTCAGCGGCTTCGACCCGTACGGTCTGGACACCGAGCCGCGTCGCGCCAACCCCTCCGGCTCGGCCGTCCTGCAACTGAACGGGCGGCGTATCACCCTCGCCGACGGCAGCACCGCCGAGGTGCGGGCCGTCGTCCTGCCGGTGCGCTACGGCGACTTCGACGAAGGGATCGTGGAACGCGCCTTCGGCCCGCACCTGGTGCCCGGCCCGCAGTCCGCCGACCTGATCACCAGCATCAGCCAGGGCTACCCCGGCATGTTCACCCTGGAGGCCTGGGCCGGACGCGCCCGCTCCGCCGACCCCGCCACCGACAACCTCGGCGCGCTCTCCGGCGGCACCACGCGGCACCCGGTCGACGCCCCCGGCCTGGCCGACGGACCCCAGTTCATCCACACCACCCTGCCCACCGACGCCATGACGGCCGTCCAGCAGCCCTACCCCGTCCTGCTCAACACCCCCGTCACCGAGATCCCCGCAGGCGCCACCGACCCCGTCGTCCGCGCCGACGGCCCCACCCCCGACTCCCGCGCGGTCGCCGGAGGCGGCGGCGGCTACCTCTCCAACGAAGTCGCCTACCGCTCCAACCGCCTCCGTCTCGACCTCGCCCCCGACCTCCCCGGCGGCCACCTCCACACCCCGGTCCTGACCGGCCTCCCCACCGACCGGAACCGCCTCACCGCACCGGAGTTCGAACAGAACGAGGCCGCGATCGCCGACCAGGTCCGCGCCATCCTCAGCAGCGCCCGCCTCTGAGCGGCCGCCTCCGAGTCCCAGCCGCGGCGGCAGGGGGCGGGTCGACGCCCGACGGCGCGCCCCCACCACGCTCCCGCACGTCCCTCACACCGGGTCGGCGAAGCACGTCCCCACGGCCCGGGCCCGCGACGCGGCGATCTCCGCGTGGGCGGCCTCGCGGTCCGCCCAGTGCGAACCCTCGACGGACTTGCCGCGCTCCAGGTCCTTGTACACCCGGAAGAAGTGGGTGATCTCCAGCAGGTCGAACTCCGGCAGGTCACCGATGTCCTGCAAGACCGCGTAGCGCGGGTCCCGGGCCGGGACGCAAAGCACCTTCTGGTCGGGCCCGCGCTCGTCGCGCATCACCCACATGCCCACCGCCCGGCAGGTCAGCACACAGCCCGGGACGGCCGGCTCCCGACCGAGCACCAGGGCGTCCAGCGGCTCACCGTCGCCCCCGAGGGTGCCCTCGACATAGCCGTAGTCCGCGGGGTAGCGGGTGGCCGTGAACAGGGTGCGGTCGAGGCGGATCCGGCCCGCCACGAAGTCCATCACGTACTTGTTCCGCGACCCCTGCGGGATCTCGATCATCACCTCGAACTCCACCGCGGCCTCCTCCTCGGCTCCTGGGGAAAGTCCCCGGGCTCCCGGAGGAATTGTCGGCCGTTCGGGCACCCTCCGAAACCGCCTCCGCCGTTCGGCGGAACCCACTACCATCCCGGCCATGGGGAGCTGGCGGGTCACGGTCACGGATCACCATCGCAGGAAGGGCGGGCGGCCGCAGGGACGCCCGGAAGGGCCGCTGGCCCGGCGGGACGAACTGGCGGTGCACGGCCGCCACGGCGAACTCAGCTGCGTCGACGCCACCGGCCGGGTCCGCTGGCGGCAGCCCTGCCCGGGGCGGCCGAACGCGGCCCACATCTCCTCCGGCCGGGTGCTGGTCACCACCGACTCGTTCGACTACACCGCCTGGGGCCACCTCGGCCCCGCCCTCCTGCTGGACCTCGCCGACGGCACCCCCGTCGCCGAACTGCGCGGCGAGCGCGCGGCGGCCCTCGGCGGCGGCCGCTTCGCCCTCGGCCTGGAGGGCTACGACGCCTTCGACACCCGGGCGTACGACCGCGACGGCGCCCTGGTCGACTCCTGGCGCAGCTACGGCCACTACGTCGTCGGCAGCGGCCTGCGCGTCGTCGAGACGGACCGCCGCCGCCCGACCGGGAGCCGGGTGGTGCGGCTGCTGCCCGGCGGACGGATCGAGCGCGGCCCGCTGCTCGCCGATCCGCAGGCCCCCGAGCCGCTGGTGCTGCCCGACGGCACCCTCCTGGTGCTCGACGCGGGGACGCTGCGCGCCGTCGGCCGCGACCTGGACGACACCGTCCTCGCCGAGCTGCACCCGCTGGCCCCCGACCGGCAGCACCGCTTCACCGGCTCGCTGCGCCGCACCGCCGACCGCCTCGACGTCACCCTGGTCGAACGCCACCCGACCCGCATGGGCTCGTACACCACCCACACCTGGCACCTCGCACTGCACCCGCCCCATCGGGCCTGAGCCGACCGCCCCGACCCCGGGTCACGTGTCAGCGCACGACCGGCAGGTCCAGCACCGATGCCCGGTCGCCGCCCCAGCCGATCCGGTAGGAGGCCTGTCCGTCGGCCGGGAGCAGCCGGAAGGAGTCGGGGTTGGCGGCGGCCACGGTGAGCCGGATCCGCTCGCCGGCCCGGAAGAGTACGGAGACCGGCTGCAGGTCGATGGTGACGCGCTGGGCCTGCCCCTGCGGGAAGTCCTCAGCGTCCGCCGCCGCGTAGGTGCGCGGGGTGCGCAGCCGGCGCCAGTCGGGGTTGTCGTCCCGGTCGGCCACCGCCCGTTCGGTCAGCGCCAGTTGACCTTCCGCCAGGTAGGTCACCAGGCCGTCCGGTCCGACGTCCTCCAGGTACACGTGCAGGGCGCCCTGGGCCGAGCCGGCCAGGCCGGTCACGTCGAGGGTGACCTTCCCGTTCCCGGTGACCCGGGTGTCGGCGGTCAGCGGCGCCGTGGTGTAGCTGAGCAGCTTGGCGTCGACGGCGGCGCGGTCGGGGTAACTGACCTCGGCACCGCTGAGGTTGGTGTTCCAGCGGTCCAGCGGGCCGGTGCCGGCGGTCGGGTCGAGGCGCAGCGGGTCGGCGCCGGTGCGGCGGTCCTCCGGGCGGCGGCCGAGCGTGTTGCCGGCCGCGAGGTAGAACGACTGGGTTCGGGTGCCGGGCACCGGCCAGCGGGTGGTGGTGCGCCAGACGTCCTCGTTGAAGGTGTAGTAGTGCACCTGCCGTCGGCCGTCGGGGCGGGCGTCGGCCCGCACGTAGCGTTCGAAGAAGTCGTAGGTGCGCTGGTCGAGTTGGTCGTGCTCCTGCCTGGTGAGCGGACGGGCGGGCTGGAACGGGTCGGCGAGCCAGCCGGCGCCGTGGTTCCAGGGGCCGATCCAGTCGTCCTGGGTGTTGGAGAGGCCGGCGAACTGGGAGAGCACGCCGTTGGCGGTGCCCGCGTCGAGCCAGCCGGCCCTGGTGAGGATGGGGATTTCGCCCGTCCGGACGGCGTCGGTCTTGTCGCCGACGCTGCCGACCGTCCAGCTCTTCGGGCCGTCCCGGTAGTCGCGGTGGACGCCGGAGGTCGCCATGTCGACCAGGTTGGCGTTGTCGGCGTGCTCGGCGCGGGCAGCGGTGAGCAGGGCCGGTCCGTCGAGGCCGTCGACGGGGCGGGGTTGGAGGCCGGTGAGGCCGGTGCGCGCGCAGAGTTGCCGGGTCTGTTCGTCGGTCTCGCAGGTGGTGCCGCCGGCTTGGTCGAGGATGCGCAGCAGGAGTGCGTACGGGGCGAGCCGGGGTTCGATGAGCGCGCCGCCGGGGCGCACCAGGTCCTCGTACGGGTCGAAGTCGTAGGAGATGGGCGCGGCGGCGGTGATGTGGTGGTTGCCGAGGGCGGTGGCGAGCATCGCGGTGTCGCCGCTGTAGGAGATGCCGGTGGTGCCGACCCGGCCGTTGGACCAGGGCTGGGCGGCGATCCAGTCGCTGAGGGTGCCGCTGTCGGCGATGGCGTCGGCGCCGAGTTCGGAGGTGAGGGTGCCGAAGGAGGCGCCGGTGCCGCGCAGGTCGGCGATGACGTAGGCGTAGCCGTGGTCGGTCCACTGCTCGGCCTCACCGCTGGCGCCGCCGGGCCGGCCGGCCTGGACCTTGGCCCGCCAGTAGCGCTGGGTGACCAGGACGGTGGGGAGGTCGGCGCCGGCCCGGGTGCCCTCGGGCAGGTAGATGTCGACGGCGAGGCGGACTCCGTCGGGCATGGTCACGTAGCGCGACTGCAGATGCGGCAGGACGGGCTCGGTGACGGGCCCTGCCGTACGCTCAACGGCGGGCCCGGCAAGGGGCGCGGCGGCCGCCGGGACGACCCCGATCCCGACCCCGAGCACGGCAGCGGTCGCAGCCGCGACCAGCGTCGCGAGCGGGCGGCGCAGCGTGGCGCGCCTCATCGGGCGGTCGCCTCCCCGTTCCCGGGGCCTTCTGTCCGGCCAGCCCTCGCCGTCCGCGGTGCGGAAGTGTTGCCGTGCTGTCTGATCGCTCATCCGACGACCTGGCCTCTCTCGTGTGAACGAGTAGCGTGGTCTCGTCCCCCGTCGCCGATGGGATCACGGCCGCGCGGCCGCCCGCCAGGGTGAACTACCCGGAGACGACCCCGAGATGGCCCTGGTCGTTCCCGTAGTCGCGCACCGCCTCGGCGACGATCGCCTCCAGTCGGGCGTGGTGGGCGCCGCGCCAGTAGGCCTGGCCGCATTCGGTGCACTGGGCGAAGGCGTCGTAGGAGCGTTCGGTGCCGTCCCGAAGCTGCTCGCGCACCGAGGTCTTGGTGGCGGTGCGCAGTGTGCCGTTGCAGGTGGTGCAGCGGCTCCAGGGGGCGAGCGGCGGCGCGAAGCGGGAGAGCACGTCGCGCAGTTGCTCGGCGGGGCGGTGGCTGTAGACGTAGGCGCCGGCCCACAGTTCGCGGCGGCGCAGCAGGCCGCGGTCGCGGGAGAGCAGGACGCGCTGTTCGGCGGCGGAGCGGGCGGCCAGCGCGGCGTCGCCGATGTCGGGGTTCTCGTACGCGGCGTCCACGCCGAGCAGGCGCAGCCGGCGGGTGAGGGTGCCGAGGTGGACGTCGAGCAGGAAGCGGGGCGGGGTGGGCGAGGGCTGCGGCCTGGTCACGGCCCGGACGGTGATGTGCTCGCCGTCGGCCGGGACGTGCGCGTCGGGGACGGTCCGGCCGTCCACCAGCAGGGCGCCGACCTCGGTGAGCGGGACGCCCAGGGACTCGACGACGTGGCCGAGGGTGGAGGTGCCGTCGGTGCGCAGCTCGGTCCGGCCGGCCCGCCGGGGCGCGGAGACGAAGAGGTGCAGCTCGGGGGCGAAGTCGAGCCAGATCTGGGGTCTGTCCACGCGGCCAGCATGCCAGTGGGTGGCGGGCGGGGGCCACCGGTTTCCGGGCAGCCCCGCGCCGGTACGCTCCGTTACGCCCTGTCCGTCGCGCTGCTACGACCCGTCCGCCGTGGTGCCCGCCACGACCGGCGACGCCGGTGACGCCGGTGACGCGGATGACGCCATCTGGCCTCGGTCGCGCTCCGCCCAGCGGGCGACCGGCCCCATCGCGTACCCCGCGACGAGGAACACCCCGCCCAGGACCAGCCACCCCGCCAGGCCTCCGTCCAGCAGGAGGGTGGTGAGCAGCAGCGGCCCGAGGGTGCGGGCGACGGCGACGCCGGTGCCGAAGAAGCCCTGGTACTGGCCGATCCGATCGGGCGGGGCGAGGTCGAAGCCGATCTGCCAGGAGCCCGCCGACTGCCGCATCTCGCCGGCCACCTGCAGCACGGACGCGGCGACCAGCAGGGCGCCGACCGCCCACACCGGCACGTCCAGCGCGGACAGTCCGAAGACGACGCAGCAGCCGAGCAGCAGCACCCCGGCGGAGCGGACCGCCCGCGCGGCCGTGTCCAGCCCGGTGACGTCGCGCGCCGCCCGGACCTGGAAGGCCAGCACCGCCAGGGTGTTGAGCACGAACAGCGCCGAGCCGAGCCAGCCGATCGCGGGGGCGCGCTGGGCGATCCAGAGCGGGATGATCAGGCTGAGCAGCGGCATCCGCAGCAGCAGGATGGCGTTGAGCAAGGTGACGGCGGCGTACCGCCGGTCGCGCAGCACGGCCAGCCGCGGTCCGGTGCCGGACTCCTCGGCGGCGGGCGGGACTTCGGGCAGTCGCCGCAGGAGCAGGGCGCCGATCAGGAGGCCGACCGTGGTGAGGACGAAGGCGCCCAGGTACGCGGCGCGGGTGCCGACGCTCAGCGCTATGCCGCCGACGGCCGCGCCGACGGCCAGTCCCCCGTTGAGGGTTGACTGCAGGTGGGCGAGCAGGCCGGTCCGTTCGCCGGGTGGCACCAGGCCGGCGACCAGCGCCTGCCGGGCCGCGGTCAGCCCGGACTGCGCGGTGGCGTAGAGGCAGACCGCGAGGAGGAACAGCGGGTAGGAGCGGATCACCAGGAAGGCGGCGACCACGGCCGCGGCCGCGAGTCCGAGCGCCACCGCCGTGCGGCGCGGGCCGCGCCGGTCGGCGAGGTGGCCGAGCGGGACGCCCGCGACGGAGCCGAGCGCCCAGCCGACCGCGAGGCCGAGTCCGAGGGCGGTCGGTGACATGCCGACGACGCGGGTGAAGTAGAGCGCAGAGCAGGTGTAGTACGCGCCGTCACCCACCGCGCTCGCCAACTGGGCTGCGGCCAGGGTCCGCTGGGGGCCGGCGGGCGGAAGGAGGCTGCCCCACCGGGCGGCTCTGTCGGTCGGCACGTCTCTCCTTCACTGGTCACGGACCGTCACCGTTCGCCCGTCCGTGGGTGGCCGCCCACGGACGGGCGACAGCACCGGGACGGCGAGCGGCGCGCGGGCCGGGAGTTCACAACCGTCGGCGACGGTTCGCCACCCACCCTAGGCAGAAACTGGCCCATCCGACAGGTCCAGTGATCAAGGGATTCCCTGGGCCACTTCCGTCCGTCTCCGCACCGCCGACCGAGCGCTGAACCCTCGTACGACAGCGGCTCATTGGGCTCTCCGAGCGATTTGGGAGCGTCTCACGCGGGCCTCGCCCCCGCCGCCGAAGCGCCGTCCGTACCCGCTCCGAATCCGCTCCCGCCGGACGCTGCAAAAGCCCCATCAGCCAGTCCAGGGGCCAACTTTGACCGTGTTGACCCGTCAGTAGCGCCCTTTTATGCTCAACGGCGTTCGCGATCCGGCACCGGGGCCGGGGCCCCGTGCCCGCCCGATCCGGTGCCGTCTCCGGCTCGAAGGGTCCTCCCATCAGCACCTCCATCGTTCCCTTGGACTCCACCGGCCACCCGGGCGACGCCGGACACCCCCGCACCCTCCGCCGCCGGGGCCGGGCCACCGAGGCCGAGCCCACCGGAGCAGGGCCCGCCGGAGCAGCGCCCGCCGAGGCCGAGCCCGCCGGCCGCCGCCGCTTCCTCACCTACCTGCTGGCCGCGCCCACCCTCACCGTCGCCGCCCGCCTCGGCCTCGACGCCGCCCCCGCCACCGCGCAGGCCGCCACCCCGGGCAGCGGACAGGCCGTCCACGCCGCCGCGGCCGCCCGGGACGCCGCCGCGCCCCCGCAGTTGCTCGGCCTGCCCGGCATCCCCGACATCGTCGACCTCGGCGACGCGATGATCCTCGCCGGACTGCCGACCTCGCACCTGCTGGTCCTCGAAGTCACCCCCGCCGGACGCGCCGCGCTGTACCTGCCCCGGCTGGAGGTCGGCCAGGGCCTGACCACCGCGATCGCGATACTGGTCGCCGAGGAGCTCGACGCCCGGCTCACCGACGTGGACGTGCCGCTCTCCGACGGCCGCCCCGAACTGCTCTTCAACCAGCTGACCGGCGGCTCCAACTCCATCCGCTCGCTGTACGACCCGGTGCGCGGCGCGGCCGCCGCCGCCCGCGCCCGGCTGGTGACCGCCGCCGCCAGGCGCTGGAACGTTCCCGCGACCACGCTGCGCACCGCCGACTCCGCCGTCCTCGCCCCCGACGGCCGCCGGCTCGGCTACGGCGAACTCGCCGCCGACGCCGCCGCGATCGCCGCGCCCGCCGTCCCCGCCCTCCCCAAGGCCGCCGACCGGCTGCGGCTGGTCGGCAGGCCGACCGGCCGGATCGACGCCCGCGACATCGTCACCGGCCACGCCAAGTACACCGGGGACCTGCAGATCCCGGGCGCCGTACCGACGGTGGTCGCCCGCCCCACCACCGTCAACGGCACCCTCAGGTCCCTGGACGCCTCCGCCGCCCGCGCCATGCCCGGGGTGCTGGGCGTGGTGCAGATCCCGAGCGGCGTCGCCGTCCTCGCCGAGACCTTCGACCAGGCGCTCAAGGCCCGCGACGCGCTGCGCACCACCTGGAACCCGGGCCCGGTCGCGGGGCTGTCCACCGACGACATCAGGGAGCGGCTGCGCGCCGCCCACCTGCCCTTCCTCCCCCCGCCGCCGCTCGCCCAGCACCTGGACGCGGAGTTCGACTTCGCCTTCGTCAACCACGCCCCGATGGAGGTGCTCACCGCCGTCGCCGACGTCCGGCCGAACCGGGCCGAGCTGTGGTTCGCCGCGCAGAGCCCGATCGTCGCCCAGCACACCATCGCCGCCGAACTCGGCCTGCCGCAGGACGCCGTCACCGTCCACGTGGTGCGCGGCGGCGGCTCGTTCGGCCGGCGGCTGTTCTTCGACGCCGCCCTGGAGGCCGCCCGGATCTCCAAGGCCGCCGGCCGCCCGGTCAAGCTGATGTGGACCCGCAACGACGACATGCGGCACGGCCGGATGCGCCCGGCCAGCCACCACCGGATCCGGGCCGTCTACGGACTCGACCACGTGCTCAGCTGGGAGCACCGCGCCGCCAGTGTGCAGACCGACTTCGGCCACGGCCTCGGCGACGCCCTCACCGCCGCCGGCTACAACCTCCCGCTGGCCGGGCTCACCACCTCCGAGCTGTTCTTCCTGCTCACCGAGAAGAACCCGTACAACGTCGGCATCCCCACCCAGCTGCTCGCCGAGGTCCCACTGGACCTGCACACCGGCAGCTGGCGCTCGGTCTACTCGGGCACCGTCCGGGTCTCCGACGAGATCGTGATGGACGAACTGGCCCGTCGGATGGGCCAGGACGAGGTCGCCTTCCGCCGCGCCCGGCTGCGCAGTCCCGCCGGACAGGCCGTCCTGGACACCGTCGCCGCAAAGGGGAACTGGGGCCGCCCGATGCCCCCCGGCCAGGCCCAGGGCATCGGCTACCACGACGATAACGGCGGCATCGCCGCGTACCTGGTCGAACTGGACGCCACCGACCGTGCCAAACCCCGGGTCACCAAGGCGGTGGTCGCCGCCGACGTCGGCCGGGTCATCAACCCCACCGGTCTCGAGGCCCAGTTGACCGGCGCGCTGGTCGACGGCATCTCGGTGATCCTCCAGGCCGGCAACCACCTCGACAACGGCGCGTTCCGGGAAGGAAGTTACGGCGACTTCCACTACGCCCGGCAGCGGCACACCCCGCCGGTGGTCGAGATCCACCTGATGCCGCCGAGCGGACCGCCGGGCGGCGCCGGCGAGTTGGGCGTCCCGGCGGCCTGCGCCGCGGTCGCCAACGCCTACGCCCGCGCGACCGGCACCAGCCCGCGCTCCTTCCCCGTCAACTTCTGAACCAGCCGACGACCTTCAAGAGCCGAGGATCCCGACTCCCCATGCCCACCCACACCTTCGTCCTCAACGGGCAGCCCGTCACCGTCGAGGCCCCGGACGACATGCCGCTGCTCTGGGTGCTGCGCGACAAACTCGGTGTCACCGGCCCCAAGTACGGCTGCGGGGTGGGCGTCTGCCGCGCCTGCACCAGCCACCTCGACGGCCAGGAGTTCCAGCCCTGCACCCGGTCCGTCAAGGACTGCGCGGGCCACACCGTCACCACCATCGAGGGCCTCGCCGACGGCGAGACCCTGCACCCCGTCCAGGAGGCCTGGCTCTCCTGCGACGTCGCCCAGTGCGGCTTCTGCCAGCCCGGGCAGATCATGGCGGCCGTCGCGTTGCTGCGCCGTACGCCCAACCCGACGGACGCGGACATCGACCAGATCCAGAACGTCTGCCGCTGCGGCACCTACCCGCGCATCCGCGAGGCGATCAAGCAGGCGGCCGCCCACCAGCCGCACTGACCCGGGCGTGCCCCGGGCCCGGCGGGCGGGGCACCCGGCGACCAGCACCGGCCGACAACCTTCGCCGCCGCCGCCGAACACGCTTCCCCCGCCGCCGCCCGCGACTATGATCCGTACGCGACAAAGGCCGTCGCGGGTGGTTCTGACACTGTCTGACAACAGGGGGCGTCATGGCGGATCAGGAAGCGCAATCCGGAGGAACCGCACAGCCTCGGTGCGAGGAGGACTTCGCAGCCGAACTGCGCACGCTCCGCCTGGACGCCGGCCAGCCCTCGTTCCGCACGATGGCGAGGGCCGTCGGCTGCATCTCGCACACCACGCTCTTCGAGGCGGTCACCGGCTCGCGCCTTCCGTCCTGGCCCACGACCAGGGCCTTCGTCCGGGCCTGCGGCGGAGACGAGGAGGAGTGGCACCACCGCTGGAGAACCGCCGCCGACGGCGGGAAGCCGCCCGCCACTCCGGCCCCGTCTCCCCCTCCCACTCCCTCGGCCCCCGCTCCTCCGGCCCTCGCCCTTCCGGCTCCGGCCGGCCCGGTTCCGTTGCCGCGGCCCGCCACGTTCCCGGCCGCGCCACGCCGGGGACTTCCCCGGCTCTGGACCCACGCGTTCAGCCTGCTCCTCGGCCTGGTGCTCGGCGTGTCAGGCACGCTCGGCCTGGTCGCCACCCGGGCGCCCGACGCCTCGCTCGACGCCGACAACTGCCCTTCCGCGCACGGTGATTCACCCAGCCCCGAGCCACAGCCGGAGGCCCGCGGATCCTCGGCCGACCTTTCGGCACTGTCCTGGGTGGCCCACACCGCCGTCGAACAACAGGACATCCCCAGCACCGAGTTGGCCCTCCCGGTACGGGCCGCGGCGGCCCCGGGGGACGCCCTGGTCGTGTCGATGATGCTGACCACCACCTGTCCCGGCCCGGTCACGGTCACCGACGGCCACGACGACCGGTTCCAGCTCGTCGGGGACGTGACCGACGCGCTGCGCCGCCGGGTCCTCGTCCTCGCCGCCTTCGCCGCCTCGGCGCTGACCACCGCCGACTCCATCCGCGCCACCTACCCGCGCGCGAGCACCTCCCATGTCTCCGTGGACGAGTTCCGTGGCGCCACCACCGTCAGCACCACCGCCCGCTCCCTCGCCACTGCCACTGCCACTGCCACTGCCACCGCCTTCGACCACTGCAACGCCGCAGGCGGGGCCGTCTCCCCCTGGGGCGCCGCGTCGGCCGTACTGCGGCGGGACGGCCTCGGTCGACGGCCGGGCCGACTCCGTTCGACCGTCCCCGCCGCCCCCGTCACCCGGTGACCGGCGCCGCCGGGTCGCGGCCGAAGAACGCGGCGAGCCGGTCGTACGGCGGCGCGTCCTCGGACACGGCGACGGCCGGGCCGAAGGCGTGGTGGTCCTCCTCGGCGCCGCGGTACTCGGGCTTGAGCGCGCCCTCGGCCCAGGCCAGCGCGGCGAGCGCGACCTCGTGGTCCAGGCCCTCGGTGGACTGCCCGGTCGCTCGGGCCAAGTCCCAGCCGTGGACGGCGAATTCGGCGATCTGCTGGTCCACCGGGAAGCGCGCCGGCACGGTGCCGCCCCCGGGCATCTCCAGTGTCCCGCCGAGGTCGCCGGCCGCGCGCCAGGCGTCGGCCAGCTCCTCGGCCCCGGCTTCGAAGGCGTGCAGCCAGTCCTCCTCCACGCGTTCGAAGGGCTGCGACCAGTCCGGCTGCCCCCCCTTCGCCCGTACGGTGAACTGCCGCAGGTCGTGGAGCAGATGGCTGACCAGGTCGCCGACGTCCCAGGAACGGCAGGGGGTCGGATGGCCGGCCAGTTCGACGCCGGTGCCGTCGATCAGCCCGGCGGTCTGCGCGAGGGCCCGGGCGAGCAGTCCGATCGGGTCTTCCGCTGCGGTCATGGCACACCTCTCGGTCGGGGGCACGGGTCGTGCCGGGCGATCGTAAGCGCGAGCGCCGACGACCGCCCGGCACGACACCTCCCCCGTGGGTGGACGGGTCGAGGGCCGTCCACCGCGCGGGTCAGGCCGCGAAGCCGCCGTCCACCGCCAGCTCCGCGCCCGTCACGTACCGGCCGTCCTCGCCGACCAGGTAGGCGACGGCGGCCGCGACCTCCGCGGCGGCGCCGAAGCGGCCGAGCGCGGTGAGCCCGGCCTGGAACTCCGCCGCCGGTCCGTCGGCGGGGTTCATGTCGGTGTCGATCGGGCCCGGGTGCACCAGGTTGGCGGTGATCCCGCGCGGGCCGAGCTCCCGGGCCAGCGCCTTGGTGAGCCCGATCAGCGCGGCCTTGCTGGTCGCGTACAGCGTGGCGCCGGGGAAGGCGACCCGCTTGGCGATGCAGCTGCCGATGGTGACGACCCGTCCGCCCTCGGCCAGGTGTGCGGAGGCCGCCTGGGCGAACAGGAAGGGCGCCCGGACGTTCACCTCCAGAACCCGGTCGACGTCGGCCGGAGCCAACCCGCCGATCGGGCCGAGGGCGCCGACACCGGCGTTGTTCACCAGGACGTCCAGTCGCCCGAACCGCTCGGCGACCGCCGCCACCGCGGCCTGTATCGCCTGCGGGTCTGCACTGTCCGCGCGGACGGCCCAGCCGGTCCGCCCCATCGCGGTGATCTTCGCGGCGACCTCCTCGGCCCGCTCCGCGCCGCCCTGGTAGGTCAGCACCACATCGGCGCCGTCCTCGGCCAGCCGCAGCGCGACCGCCGCCCCGATCCCCCTGCTGCCGCCGGTCACCAGGGCCACCTTGCCGTCGAGCACCGCGGTTCCGTTCATCGTCATATCTCCAGAACTCCTTGTTCCGATCTCGGACATGACTCGATCCTGGTCCGAGGCGCGGCAAACCTCCGGCGGGATTCAGACGTCGCGTTGAACCTTCAACCATGCTTCGAAGCGCCCCCACCCCGGCGTGCGCGCCGCCTACCGGGCGTACGACTCGACGGCCGGCCGCCCCGTGCGGTTCGACCCGCCGCCCGCCGTCCCGGACCAGCGGGCGCCGCCCCGGGAACGCACCGCGCCGAGCGGCCGCCCCCGCACGGGGGGCAGCCGCTCGGCCGGGTCGCGAGGCTCCGTCGGAGGCTGGGTCGGGCACTCCGTCGCAGGCCCGCTCGGAAGCTCCGCCAGACGGTTGCGGGCCGTCAGACGGGTTGCGGGTGTCAGACGGTTGCGGGGCGTCAGACGGTCAGGGTCTGGCCCGGGAAGATCAGGTCCGGGTTGCCACCGACGACGCGCACGTTCTGCTGGTAGAGGTGGTCGGTGTCGACGCTGAACTTGGCCGCGATGTCACTCAGGGTGTCACCGCTCTTGACGGTGTAGCTGCCGCCGGCGCTGTTCGTCGGCGCGGCCGGCGCGGACTGCACCGGCTTGGCGGACGGACGTCCCGGTGCCGGGTCGGCGGCCTGGGGCGCCTGCTGCTTGGCCATCGGGGCCATCGGGGCCGCCGGGGCAGGCTTGGCCACGGGCTTCGCCGCCTTGGTCGCCGCCTTGGTCGCCGGCTTGGCGGCGGGCGTGGCGGCCGGCGCGGCGTTCGAGGAGGTGTCGACGGCGGCGGGGGCGCCACCCTTGCTCAGGCCCGCCTTCTTCGAGCAGACCGGCCAGGCGCCCGGGCCCTGCGAGGCGAGCACCTTCTCGGCGACCGCGATCTGCTGCGCCCTGGTCGCCTGGTTGGCCTGGGGGGCGTACGCGGTGCCGCCGTACGCCTTCCAGGTGCCGGGGGAGAACTGCAGGCCGCCGTGGAACCCGTTGCCGGTGTTGATGCTCCAGTTGCCGCCGCTCTCGCACTGGGCGACGGAGTCCCAGGCGGAGGCCGGTGCGGCGGAGGCCGACGTGGCCGTGACGAGGCCGACCACCGGCAGGGCCGCGGCGGCGGCGCCCGCGACGACCGCCATCCGCACGCGGTTGCGCTTGGTGGTGGTGGTCTCGGTGGCAGCGGCGGTCTCGTGACGGGGATTCATACAGATCCTCTCGACAAGCCCCGGGCGGGCAGGCGGAACCAGGCCCGGGACATGGGCCGGTGGTGTCCGCGCACCTCACTCGACGGGCGGCCGGGCACGTGTCGGACGTGCCGTGCCGCCCCGGTCACCCTCCGCTCGCCGGGGCCGGTTCGAGCCGGCCTGGTCGGCGGCACCGCCCTCGCGCCGTGGGTCAGTCGGCGGGCAGTGCGTCGGGGTGAACCCGGGTGGCGCTCGTTGCGCCGCCAATGAAGCTAGGGGGCATCCCCCGGGCTCAGCAAGCAATTCTTCGACGTCGCAGGTCAGTTGACTGTTACCGGCGGTATCGATCAAGAAACGGCGCCCGGTTCGACCGGGTTTGACCGGGTTTTCGAGATCAAATGATCAGATCCCGTGCCCTCGCTCACATCTGTCCATTCGCGAGATCCGGCACACCATCCACTCATGGCGACCACGAATTGACGCACCGTCACCAGCACACCCGGAGTTCCCGGTTCCACGGAGCCGCCGAGTGGCATCCACCACGCCGACCACGTTCCGTGAGCATGCGAATGCGCTCAGCTCCGCCCGTCGAGCTCCGCGTCCCGCGCCAGCAGCGCGGCCTGGACCCGGTTCTCGCAGCCCAGCTTGGCCAGGATCCGGCTCACGTAGGTCTTCACCGTCGCCTCGCTCATGTGGATCCGGGCCCCCGCGTCGGCGTTGGACAGGCCCTCGCCGAGCAGCGCCAGCACCTCCAGCTCGCGCGCGGTGAGCACCTCCAGCCGGCGCCGGGCCGCGGCGCTGCGGGCGGCCAGCGAGCCGCTGTGCCCGGCCGCCAGCGAGTCGACGATGTGTCGGGTGGCGGCCGGGGAGAGGAAGGCGTTCCCGCCCGCGGCCGCCCGGACGGCCTGGATCAGCTCGTTCGGCGCGGTGTCCTTGAGCAGGAAGCCGGCGCCGCCCTCGGTCACGGCGCGCAGGACGTTCTCGCGCTCCCCGAAGGTGGTGAGGATCAGCGCCCGCGCGCCGGGGGCGACCCTCGCCAGCTCCCCGAGCGCCGTCAGTCCGTCCATCACCGGCATCTGGATGTCCAGCAGCACCACGTCCACCCGGTGCGCCCGGGCCAGCTCCAGCGCCTCCCGGCCGTCGGCGGCCTCGGCGACCACCTCGATGTCGTCGGCGGAGCCGAGGATCATCCTGATGCCGGCCCGGATCAGCGGCTCGTCGTCGGCGACGAGGACTCGGATCACGCTGGTCATTCCCCTCGAACGGTCCTTCGGGTGCGGGACCATCCTCACATCTCCGCCGACCGGCCCGGACCGCCGGTCCCCCCGGCCTTGGCCTCCGGCGTCCCGCCCCCCGCCCCCGATCCCCCAGCCCCGACCCCGACCCGGGCACACGCGCGATCAGTCCTTGGCGACGTACTCCTGCTTGTCCACCAGCACCCCGTCCCGGAAGCAGAACCGCGCCACGTGCTGCTCGTTCCAGGTCTCACCGGGCGGGCCGCCCAGGAGGTACCAGCGGCACCGCGCGCCCTCCGGCAGGGTCGGCCCGGCGCGCTTGTAGTCGTCGGTGAAGAAGCCGTTGCCGGACGGCAGTTCGCGCAGCACCGCGGCCTCGGCCGTGCCGACCTCGATCCGGTCGTACCGCGTCTTCTTCACCGTCGCGTCGCGGCTGCCGTCGACGAAGGCCACGATCCCCCAGACCAGCAGCCCCAGCACGGTCAGCCCGACCGCCACCACGCCGACCGCGCAGCCCATCGCCGGACTGCGCCGCTTGCCGTCCGCCTCGTCGGCCGGCAGGCCCTCGAACACCCAGTCGTCCGCCCCGGCCGCGGCGGCGGCGCCCTCCGTGTCGCCCTCCGTCCCCTCGTACGGCAGTACGGCGGCCAGCCGGAAGCCGTGCTCCGGCGTCGGCCCGGCGTGCACCATGCCGCCGACCAGCCTCGCGCGCTCCCGCAACCCGGTGAGCCCCTGACCGCCGCTCACGGCCTGGCCCGCTCCGGCGCGCACGCCCACCAGCTCCGGCGCGCGCGTGTTGGTGACCTCCACCACCAGCGCGTCCGGCTCGTACCGGAGCGCGACGCCGATCGGCGCGCCGGGGGCGTGCTTGTGCGCGTTGGTGAGCGCCTCCTGCACGATCCGGTACGCCGCGTGGTCGACCGCGGCCGGCAGCGGGCGCCGCTCGCCCTCCCGGCTGAGCGTCACCTCCGCCCCGGCCGCCCGGGAGGACTGCAGCAGCCCGTCGATCCCGTCCACCCCGCCCCGGGCGGGCGCCGCGGCCGCCGCCCCCATCACGGGCGGTGCCCCCACCGTGGGCCGCGCCGCCGTCGACTCGTCGTGCAGCACCCCGACCACCTCGCGCAGCTCGCGCATCGCCGCGACCGCCGCCTGCCGCAGCACCCCGACCGCCTCCCGCTGCCGGTCGGTGAGCGCACGGTCCACCTCCAGCGCGCCCGAGTGCACCGAGATCAGCGCCAGCTGGTGGCCCAGGCTGTCGTGCATGTCCTGGGCTATCCGGTGCCGCTCGCGCAGCCGCGCCTGGTGCACCACCATGACCCGCTCGCGCAGCAGCTGGTCGTTGCGCTCGCGCAGCGCGTCCAGCAGGGCGCGCCGCTGCGCGCGGTAGCGGCCATACAGGGCGGGCAGCACGGCGAGCACCAGGAAGGTGCCCAGCGACAGCCCGAGGACCAGCTTGGGCGAGACCGAGGAGGCGTCCTTCAGTACGCCCGTCACGACGAACAGCGCCCAGCCCAGGACGAAGGTGCCGACCAGCGTCCAGGCCCGGCGGATCCGCGCCCCGGCCGTCCAGCCCGCGCAGACCAGCAGCAGCACCGGACCCCCCGACCAGCCGGAGGCCGCCGCGGCGGCGAGCAGCACGGTGGCCGGCAGCCCGCGCCGCAGCACCCACAGCGCCGCGACGCCGAGGCCGAAGGGCACCGCCAGGCCGGTGCCGGCAAGGGTCTCCAGCAGGGCGGCCAGACCGCCCATCAGCAGGGCGAGCGCGGCCTCGCCCACCACCCGCCGGGGCCGCCAGGGCCCCGGCAGCGCCGTCCGTACCGCCTTCTTCCAGGCCCGTGCGATCGCATCCACCCGCCGAGGCTAACCGGCCGGCCGACGCCCCCGCCGTCCTCCTTCGTCGCCGCCGGCACCGACGAAAGTCGCCTGGTCACGTCCACCGGTGGGTCCGCCCGGACACCCGCTCAGCCGAAGGCCGTCAGCAGCAGCGCCACGTCGTCCACCCGGCGGGTCGAGCCGACCTCGCGCAGCAGCCGCTCGGCCGCCTCCTCCAGCCCCTCCCCCGCCGGGGCCCGGGCCAGCGCGGCGCGCAGCCGGTCCACGCCCTGGTCGATCGCCACCGCCGGGTCCTCGACCAGCCCGTCCGTGTACAGCGCGAGCACCGCGCCCGGCCGCAGCCGCAGTTCGCTGACCGGGTACTCGGCCCGCTCGTCCACGCCGAGCAGCGGTCCGCCCGCCACATACAGCGCCTCGGCCCGCCCGCCCGGGTGGCGCAGCACCGGCGGCAGGTGCCCGGCGCGGGCGATCCGGGCGGCGCCGTCGGCCGGGGTGAGCCGGACCAGGCAGCAGCTGGCGAGCAGCCCGGGGTCGAGGTCGAGCAGCAGCCGGTTGGTGCGCGCGAGCACCTGGTCGGGCGGGTCGCCGCCGGTCGCGAAGGCGCGGACGGCGCTGCGCAGCTGGCCCATCGCGGCGGCGGCGGCGACACTGTGGCCCTCGACGTCGCCGATCACCAGGGTGACGTCACGGCCGGTGACGATCACGTCGTACCAGTCGCCGCCGATCTCCATCCCCTGGGTTCCGGGCAGGTAGCGGGCGGTGATCCGGATGCCGGGCACCTCGGGCAGCCGGTGCGGCAGCAGCGCCTGCTGCAGGCCGCGGGCCAGGGCGAACTCCGCGTCGTACAGCCGGGCGCGCTCCAGGGCCTGGGCGATGAAGCCGCCCAGGGCGGTGAGCAGGCCGCGTTCCTCGACGGTGAACGGGTGCGGGCGGTCGAAACCGAGGATGCAGCTGCCGACCGGGCGGCCGGAGGCGATCAGCGGCAGGAAGGCCCAGGCGCCCATCTCGTCGAGGGCCAGGCCCGGGTAGGCGGCGGAGAGGTCGCGCACCGACTCGAAGAAGATCGGGGTGCCGGTGCTGAGCGTTTCCGCGCCGGGGACGCGGGCGTCGATCGGGGTGCCCTCGAAGGTGTCCAGGAAACCGTCCGGGTAGCCGCTCTGCGAGACCAGGTGCAGGTGCTTGTCGCGCACCGTGTAGATGGCGAGTTCCTGGCCGCCGAAGGCCGGCAGGATCTCCTCGGCCACCGCCCGGCACACGTCGCGCACGGTGACCGCCTCGGTGAGCGCGCTGGCGAGCTGGAGCAGGTGGTGGGTGCCGCCGACGTCGGTGCGGGCGACCGGCGGCGGCCCGGTCGGCGGCTCGGCGGCGCCGGGCAGGGGTTCGGCGGCGACGACCCGGCCGGTGACGCCGTGCGCGTCGGGGTAGAGCGAGAAGGCGAGCCAGCCGTCCGGTGGGCGGGCCGCCAGGAAGGTGGTGGGCCGCTGGGAGAACAGCGCCGCGCGGTAGCGGTGCTCGTAGAAGGGATCGGCGAGCCAGGGCAGGACGTCCCAGGGGTGGTGGCCGATCAGGTCCTCGCGGCGGGCCTGCAGCAGGGGCTCGGTGGCGCGGTTGGCGTAACCGATCCGGCCGTCCAGGTCGAGCGAGAACACGCCCTCGTGCAGCCGCTCGACGGCGGCCGCGGCAGCGGTCAGGCTCCGGGCGTCCAGCACGGCGCCCACCAGGTGGGTCCGGCCGTCCGAGATCGCCGCGGGCACCCGCGCCCACAGCTCCACCGGGAACGGCAGGCCGTCCGGCCCGAGCACCCGGACCCGGGCGGCCAGCACCTCGCCACGCTCCAGCGCGGTCCGGGCGGCGGCCCTGAACTCCGGCAGGTCACCGGGGGCGACCCGGCGGTTCAGGGCGGCCACCGTGCCGTCGAACTCCCCCGGCCCGAACCCGAAGATCTCCCGGAACCGGTCGTCGGCGGAGAGCGCCCCGGTGACCACGTTCCAGTCGAACAGCCCGACCCGGGTGGTCGGCACCGACGGCGGCGGCAGTTCGACCACGGCCGCCTCCTCGCCCGGCTCAACGGACTGCCCGGCCTCCGCCAACTCGGCCAGCCTGTCGCCCAGTTCGGCGGCGACGGCGGCGAGTTCCGGGCCCGCCGGCCCCGGCACCCCCTCGTCCGAGGCGGGCCACAGCGCGCTCAGCACCCCGAACCGCTCGGGGCCGTGCCCCACCGGCACGCAGGCCGAGGCGAAGTCGTACGGCAGGCCGACCGCGAGCTGCGGGAAGCGCCGCATGGTGTCCTCGGAGTCGGACAGGACGATCTCGTGCCCGGTCCGGAAGCAGACCGCGACCGGCAGCGGCCCGGCCGCCGCGATCCGCCGGAACGGGGTCATCACCGACATCGGCACCCCCGCGATCGTGTGCAGCACCAGCGAGCGGCGGTCCCGCGAACGCAGGTGCACCATCGCGCCGTACGCCCCGGTGGAGCCGAGCACCCGGCGCACGGCGACCGCGAGCAGCTCGTCCCGCCGGCGGTCCGCTCCTTGGGTTTCCCGCACGGATCGCGGAAGCTCCCGGCGCACCTGCGCGTCGGCTCCGGGCTCCCGCGGCCGGTCCGGCCCGGACCGCGCCCCATGGTCCCCACCGGTCACATCCGGATGGCGCATGCTCTTTTGCTACGCCGGGCCCGGAACCGTGTCAAGGCGAGCCCGCTCCCGCCCCGGGCTGCCGGGCCGCCCCGCTTGCACCAGCATGGACCGCATGCCGAGTACGACCCGCCGCACCACCGTGGTCAACCTCAAGGGCCACCGCGACGACCCCGACTACGACGACGTCGTCTACGTCGGCCGCGCCATGCACCGCGGCGGCTGGCACCTCGCCGAGTCGCCGCTGCACTGCCCGTACCGCCCGGGCCCCGACCTCACCCGCGAGGAGATGGTCGCCGCGTACCGCGACCACCTCCTCGCCCGCCCCGACCTCCTCGCCCTCGTCCCGCCGCTGCGCGGTCACCGCCTCGGCTGCTGGTGCGCACCCCTGCCCTGCCACGCCGACGTCCTCGCCGACCTGGCGGACCACCCGCCGGAGAAGCCCTGACGCCCACCCCCGCACAGCCGCGTCCGTCTCTGCCCACGACGCCCGCCCCGCCTCTTCCACCGCTTCGGACGGTTCGGGGGCTGTTCGATATCCTCCGGGCGGGTGGCGGCGTGAGGCCGCCGGTGGGGAAGCGAGAGCCGTATGCAGTCGTCGTCCGAGGGGGCCGCGCGCGAGGCGTCGTGGCAGTGGGACGGGGAGGAGGACGGCAACGGGGAGGCGCCCGAGGACGTGATCGGCGGGGGCGGCGACGGGCCGCGGCTGAGCCGGCGCGGGATGCTGATCGGCGCCGGGGTGCTCGCGGCGGGCGGGGCCGTCTGGGCGTTGGGCCGTTCGGATGCCGGCGGCGCCGTTGCGCCGAGGCCGACCAGGCCGCAACCGACCGCGCTCTCCGGCCCGACCCCGGCCTGGACCTACCGCGGCCCCCAGGCGATGACCCCGGAACGGCTCACCGACCCGCCGGGCCGCCCCGTCTACCTGTCCAAGACCGGCCTGCAGGTCCTCGACCCAGCCGACGGCACCGCCGCCCGGCTGCTGGTCTTCGACCCGCCGGAGAGCCGCGACTGGCCCAGCGACCTCGACATGCTCGGCAAGGTCGTGGTCGGGCCCGACCGCCTCTTCGCCACCACCTACGAGGGCCACCTCGAAGCCCGCCACTTCACCGACCCCGCTGCCGACTGGAGCCTGCCGCTGCCCGACGAGCTGGGAGGCACCCAGACCCGGCTCACCGGCTACGACCACGGCACCCTGTACGGCTACTCCTGGGCCGGCCCCCGGCCACCGGAGGCCCCGTCGGAGAACCGGCTGTTCGCCCTGCGGGTCGCCGACCGTTCCTTCCTCTGGTCCGTCCCCACCGAACGCGAGGAGCAGCCGGTCACCCCCGCCACCATGATCGGCGGCAGCCTTCTGGCCTGTGTCCGCTTCCTCGGCAACCGCGCCGAGCTGGTGGCCCGGGACGCCGCCACCGGCCGGCAGCTGTGGACCGCCCCCGGCGACGAGGGCCTGCGCTGGTGCGTCACCGGGTCGCAGGACGTCTACGTCCCCGACGGCAACGGCGGCGTGCGCGCGCTGCGCCCCACCGGCGAGCCCCGCTGGACGTACTCCCCCGCCCGGGGCGAGTCCTGGCGGGCGCTGCCGCCCGTCCCGGACGGCCCGCGGGTGTACGTCGCGCGCGACAACGGCATCGTCACCGGCCATGACGCGACCACCGGTGCCGTCGAGTGGACCTGCCGCCTGCCATACCTGCTGGACCGCCGCACCCACCCCCTGGTCGCCGACCACACGCTGTTCGTGCCGGGTACGGCGGTCGGCGGGGTCAGCGCGATCCACACCGCGACCGGCGAGCTGGGGTGGACCTTCCGCGACTCGGGCCCCGGCCGGGACGTCTGGAGCCTCGCCGCCGACGGCGGCCACCTCTACGCGGGCCACGACGACATCCTGTACGCCCTCCCGCTGACCTGAGCGGCTCCACGAAGCGTCCACCAAACGGCAGGATGGCCCGATGCAGGTACGCCCGATCTCCCCCGCCAAGCTGGCCGAGCTGCTCGCCGACCGCATCACCGCCCTGCCCGACGCCGCCGGGCGCCGACTGCGGGTGGCCGTCGACGGCGCCGCGGCCGCCCGCCCCGAGGCACTCGCCGACGCCCTGGTGGAACCGCTGCGGCTGCGCGGCCGCCCCACGCTGCGGGTGTCGGCGGCGGACTTCCTGCGCCCGGCCTCGATCCGGCTGGAGTACGGCCACCACGACGCGGACGCCTTCCACGACCTCTGGCTGGACGACGGCGCCCTGCTGCGCGAAGTCCTCGACCCGCTGGAGCCGGGCGGCAGCGGCCGTGTCCTGCCCTCCCTGCGCGACCCGGTCACCGACCGCTCCACCCGGGCTCCGTACGCCCGACTCCCGCCCGGCGGCGTCCTGTTGCTGGACGGCCGGCTCCTCCTCGGCCGCTGGCTGCCGCTGGACCTGACCGTCCACCTCGCCCTCACCCCGGCCGCCCTGGCCCGCCGCACCCCCGCCGACCAGCAGTGGACCCTCCCCGCCTTCGCCCGCTACGAGGCCGAAACCGCCCCCGCCGAAGCCGCCGACATCACCATCCGCATGGACGACCCCCGCCACCCCGCCCTGGTCGAACAGCCCTAACCCCGGCGGACGCCCCGGCCCGCCACCCGCCGCCCCGGCCTGCCACCCTGCCGCCCTGGGCGGCCCGCACGCTCACCGCCCCGGCGGCCTGCCCCGCCCGGGGCGGGCGGGGGTCGGGGCGGGGCCGCGCTGGCAGTACGGGCACCAGAACACCGCCCGGTCCCGCGGGGGCGAGCCCTGCCGCCCGGTCACGACGGGGGTGACGCAGCGCGGGCAGGGCCGTCCGGCCCGGCCGTAGACCCAGTGCTGGTAGCCGGGCCTGGTGTCGCCGGTGGTGATGTGGCCGGGGCGCAGCTTGTTGGCGTCCAGCATCTGCCGGGCGCGCTCCACCAGCCGGTCGGGATGCGGGAGTTCGCCGACCTCGGTCCACGGTGTCACGCCGGCCACGAAGCACAGCTCGTTGGCGTAGACATTGCCGATGCCGGCCAGGTTGCGCTGGTCGAGGAGGGCCTCGATGACCGGGCGGCCCGGGTGGGCGAGGAGACGGCGGACGGCCTCGACCGGGTCCCAGTCGGAGCCGAGCAGGTCCGGGCCGAGGTGGCCGACGATCCGCCGCTCGTCGGTGGTGCGCAGCAGCTCGACGACGGGCAGCCGGTAGCCGACGGCGGTGCCCCGTTCGGTGCCGAGGACGGCGCGGATCTGCCAGGCGGGGCCGCCGGTCCACCGTTCGCCGGGGCGGTAGACCTCCCAGCGGCCGTCCATCCGCAGGTGGGTGTGCAGGGTGAGGCCGCCTTCGAGGCGGGTGAGCAGGTGCTTGCCGCGCGGGGCGACCTCGAGCACCCGGCGGCCGGCGAGGTCGGCGGCGGCGTGGGCGGGCACCCGCAGGTCGGCGCTGGTCAGCTGTTGGCCGGCGAGGGCCTCGTGCAGCCGGGCCGCCACGCGGTAGACGGAGTCACCTTCTGGCATGTCTCCATTCTGGTCCGCGCGGCGGCCCGGTGGGTCGCGGTTCCCCGTCGCACTACTCCAAGCAGTTCGACTACTCCAAGCAATCCGACTACTCCGACTGCTCCGACGCGGGCTGCTGCTCGCGGACGACGACCACCGGGCACGGCGCGTGCTCGGTGAGGTGGCGGCTGACCGAGCCGAGCAGGACGCCGGAGAAGCCGCCGAGGCCGCGGCTGCCGACGACGAGCAGGGCGGCGCCCTTGGCCGCTTCGAGCAGGGCCTTGGTGGCGTTGCCGGGCATCACGCTCTCGCTGATCCGCACGCCCGGGTCGTCGCCGACGACCCTGACGACGGAGTCGGAGAGGGTCTTGCCCGCGAGTTCCTCGGGGTTGAGGGTCTCGCCGGTCGGTACGCCCTGTCCACCCCAGCCGTAGAAGGCGGGGTACTCCCAGGCGGCGATCGCGTTGACGGTCCCGCCGACGGCCTTGGCGTAGTCGACCGCCCAGCGCAGCGCCTGCTCCGAGGCGGGCGAGCCGTCCACGCCGACGACGATCCGGGGATTGGCACTCATGGCCTTGCTCCTTCGGTTGCTCCTGCTTGCTGGTACAGCTGGATGGGCTCCTGATCGGTCCCGACCCTCCGGACACGGATCACGTCGGACACCTGGTCTGTCTGTGCCACGCCGCCGGCGGCGTGCCGCATGCACATCGCTACTGCCGGATCAACTCCGGTACACAGCCCACGAGTTCGACATCCGCTGGATCTGCCCGGGAGTGAACTGGCTCATACAGGGGTCGTAGCTGTAGTCCATGTAGTTGTGGATCGGGTCCAGCCCCGGGCTGGGGCAGGTGTCGCGGCCCTCGGGGCAGCCGTAGGCGGCGCTGCGCTCGGCCGGGGTGTCGTCCACGTAGTCGCCCGAGCCCAGGCAGCCGCCCTGGAAGGTGTGGAAGAGGCCGAGCCAGTGGCCGATCTCGTGCGTGGCGGTGTTGCCCTCGTTGTAGTGGGTGGCGGAGCCGCCGGGCAGCGAGGCGTCGAGCACGACCACGCCGTCGTCGGTCGGGTTCGACCGGTACGCGTTCGGGAAGGTCGACCAGCCGAGCAGGGACTGCCCGAGCCGGGCGGTGTAGAGGTTGAGGGCGCCCTGGTCGCCCTTGCGCAGGGCGGTCTTCATCGCCTTCTCGGCGGTCGAGCCGGGCGTCATGCCGCTGTACCAGCCGGCGTTGTCGGTCCAGTCGGTGCCGGCCAGCTCGAAGTGGAACGGGGTGGGGGTGTTGCCCGCGCCCTGGCCGCCGTAGGCGGCGTTGAGGTGGTCGATCTGGGCGGCGACGGCGCCCTCGTCCAGGTTCCCGGAGTCGCCGGCGTGGATCACGTGGACGTAGACCGGGACGGTGGTCGGGGCGCCGATCGGCGCGCGGGCGGTGCCGAGCTTGGCAAGCCGGTCGTCGAGGTCGGCCTGCATCGCCCGGGCCTCGGCGGCGCTGACGGCGTTCGGGTCCTTCCCGGCCTGGCTGCCTGCCGGTTTCCGAGCGGCAGCCCCGACGGCGCCGTCGGCTGTGACCCCGGTGTTGTCTCCTGCGACCCCGGTGCTGTCGGCTGTGACCCCGGTGCTGTCGCACATGGCCGTCGGGGCGGCGGCGCGCTGCGGGACCGGTGCCGCGAACTGGCTCAGACCGGCGGCGGCGACCAGCGCGGCGGCGCAGGGGAACAGGCGGGGGGCACGCGAGCGCACCCGGGCAGTACGGCGCATCTGCGCTCCTGACAGGGGAGTTGACGGAGCCTCGGCCGCGCCCGGGCTCGCTCCGGCCGGCCCGTCGGCGCGGCGCCCGGCGCGGACTCGCCGAGACTACGACGCCGTGAAGTCGATCTCCCGTAGGGCGCGCGCGGCGGCCCGGTCGAGTACCACGGCCGACGCACAGCCGGCCGGCAGCCGTCCGGCCGCGAGGATCCGCCGGCGCAGCCGGGCGACGCCGGACCGGTGCCGGGCGAAGGCGTAGCGGGAGACGCCGCGTCCGCGCCGCCGCTGCCCGTCCAGCGCCGCGGCCGGGTCGACGTCGAGCAGCAGCAGGTGCACCCGGCGGCCCTGCCGGGCGGCCGCGCGGACGAGCCAGGCCCGTACCCAGGGCAGCGTGCCGCAGTCGTGCACCGCGAGCGGTCCGCCGTCCAGTACGGCGCGGCGCAGCCGCCGGTAGTGCGCGAGCCGGGCGAGCGGGCGGTAGAGGGCGTACGGGAGGCGGCCGGGCAGTCGGGCCGCGTACTCGTCGCGGACCAGCTGGGAGTCGATCAGCGGGGCGCGGACGCAGCGGCGCATCAGGGTGCTCTTGCCGCTGCCGGGCAGGCCGGTGACGATCAGCAGGTCACCGGCGGGGTAGCGCAGGGCCGCCGGGCCCGGTCCGCGCAGCTCGTGCAGGGCGGGCGGGTCGTACGGCGGGGGCAGGACGACGTGCTCCCCGGCGGTGCGCGGCGGCGGCACGCTCGGCACCGCCGCCCGCGCCGTTCTCGTCCCGCTCACCGGATCTCCCCCCGCCGTTCCCTGCTCAGGAGCATGGCGCATTCCCAAGAGCGAGTAAAGGGCGACGGTCGGAGCGGATACGAACGGACCCTGCCGGGCCCAGGCCTGTTGCGGGACCGGGCCCGTTTCCGGCACCCACCGTCGCCGGTCGGTCCCGGTCGGGACCGGTCGGGACCGACCCGCGACGACTGCTGCCGGCTGTTCCCGACCGTCAGCCGAGCTGCGGGGCGATCCGGGAGGCGATCAGCTCCAGGTGGTCGAGGTCGTCCAGGTCGAGGATCTGCAGGTAGATCCGCTCGCTGCCGACGGCCGCGAACCGGCCGATCCTCTCGACCACCTCGTCCGGGGTGCCGGCCAGGCCGTTGGCCTTCAGCTCGTCGACATCGCGGCCGATGGCGGCGGCCCGGCGGGCCACCTCGGCGTCGTCCCGGCCGACGCAGGCGACCAGGGCGTTGGAGTAGACCAGGTCGTCGGCCGAGCGCCCGGCCTGCTCGACGGCGGCGCGGACCCGGGCGAACTGGGCTGCGGAGTCGTCCACCGAGGCGAACGGCAGGTTGAACTCGTCGGCGAAGCGGGCGGCCAGCGCCGGGGTGCGCTTGGGGCCGAGGCCGCCGACCAGCACCGGGATGCGGTCCTGGGCGGGCTTGGGCAGCGCCGGCGAGTCGGTCAGGGTGTAGTACTCGCCGACGAAGTCGAAGGTGTCACCGAGCTTGGTGTTCCACAGCCCGGTGATGATCGCCAGCTGCTCCTCCAGCCGGCCGAACTTCTCCTTGGGGAAGGGGATGCCGTAGGCGGTGTGCTCGGCTTCGTACCAGCCGGCGCCGAGGCCGAACTCGACCCGGCCGCCGCTCATCGCGTCGACCTGGGCGACCTGGATCGCGGTGACGCCGGGCAGCCGGAAGGTGGCGGCGGTCATCAGGGTGCCGAGGCGGATGGTGCGGGTGTCGCGGGCGAGGCCGGCCAGGGTGATCCAGGCGTCGGTGGGGCCGGGCAGGCCGTCGACGTCGCCCATCTTCAGGTAGTGGTCGGAGCGGAAGAAGGCGCTGAAGGCACCGAGCTCCTCGGCGGTGCGGGCGACCTTCAGGAGGGTGTCGTAGCTCGCGCCCTGCTGGGGTTCGGTGAAGATGCGAAGATCCATGCGGACCATTCTGGTACCCACCCCCCGGTCGTGAGCGCAGGGAACCGGCCAGACCACGGAACGTACCGGGCCCCCGGGGACGGGTGGCCAAGGTCTCAGCACGGAACCGTCACGGCCCTCCGTTCCCGCCCCCGGGCTCGCCTACCGTGGACGGATGTTCGCGACCCCCGACGAATCCTTCCGACGCTCCCCCGACGAGCCGGCCGGCTGCCCGCTGCCCGGCATCGTGGCGGCCTTCACGCCTCGGCTGGCCGAGTTCGCGTTCGAGCCCGGCTTCGTCGCGGCGGTCGATCAGCACGCGGCGATGCTGCGCGAGCTGCTGTACGCGCAGGGGCCGGAGCTCGCGCCCCGCCCCCTGGACCGTGCGGAAGTGTCGGACTACGCGCTGGGTTTCCTGGACGCGCTCGCCGAGATCGGCTGGCGGGAGCCGGTCGGCTACGACTACGCCGTACTCCGGCTCACCGCGATCTGCTGGCTGGCGCGCGAGCAGCGCCTGCTGGAGGCCTGAGACCTACCTCCGCTGCCTCCTCACCGGGTCCCGTCCTCGTCCCCTGGTCCCGCCCCCGTCGGGGCCGCGCGCGCCCGGTGTCCGGGGTGGTTCGCTCGGGTGAACGGTCCGGCGGTCCGCACGCGTACAGTGGCGGTCCGGGGAACAGGCGGCGGGGGCGGGACGGACGGGACGGTGCGGCAGTGAGCGGTACGGCGGCGGACAGCGCGGTGGGGCACCGGGCGCTGCACTGGCGGACCCGCCCGGAACGGGCCCGGGCCGCCGTCCTGGTGCTGCACGGCGGCGAGGAGCACAACCTCGCCCGGCCCGGCCGCCTCAACCTCCCCCTGCTGCGGATGCACGGCTTCCTGCGCGCGCTGACCAGGGCGACCGCGGACGCCGAGGTGGCCGTCGGCACCGTCCGCTACCGCCACCGCGGTTGGAACGGCGAGCGCGCCGACGCCGCCCGGGACACGCTCGCCGCACTCGACGAACTGGCCGCGCTGCTGGGCCCGGTGCCCACCGTCCTGATCGGCCACTCGATGGGCGGACGGGCCGCGCTGCAGGCCGGCGGGCACCCGTCCGTCACCGGCCTGGTCGCCCTCGCCCCGTGGTGCCCGGCCGAGGACCCCTGCGAACAGCTGGCCGACCGGGACGTCCTGATGCTGCACGGCGACCGCGACACCGTCACCGCGCCCGCCGACACCCGCGCCTTCGCCGCCCGCAGCCGCGCCGCCGGCGCCCGCGTCTGCGGCTACACCGTCACCGGCAGCGGCCACGCCATGCTCCAGCGCGTCCCCGACTGGCACCGCGCCACCACCCGCCTCACCACCGCCCTCCTCGGCCTGCACCCCCTCCCCGCCGAAACCGCCTCCGCCCTCGCCCTCCCAGCCGCCTCCCCCGAGGCACTCACTCTCCCCCTCCCCCGCCAGCCCCGCCGCACCCCGGCCCTCCCGACCAACCCCTGAGCCGAGGCCGCCGCGCTGACCGGCCTCACCTGCCGAAACGCTCTCCCTCCACGGCTCCACGCACCTCACCGGGCGCCCGTCCGGGCCCCTGGCCGGAAACCACCGCCGGACGGGCGGCGGACGGTCAGCGGACGGCCAGCGGGGGCGGCGTCAGTCGGGGTCGGGCCCGGCCACCGGGGAGGGGAGGCGGCCGGCCAGGAGGGCCTCGCCGAGCGGGGTCGGCCGGTGGGTCACGGTGCGGCCGGTGCGGTCCTTGACGGTGAGGCCGGAGTCGGCGAGGACGGTCGCGTGCTCACTGGCGGAGGCGGTGGAGACGTCCAGGTGCGCCGCCAACTCCTTGGTGGAGCACGGGCCGTGGGTGGCGATGGCCTCCAGGGCGGCGGCCCGGGTCTGGCCGAGCAGGGTGGTCAGGGTGCGGCTGGCGGTCGGTTCGGACTCGGCGCGCAAGGGTCCACCGATCCGGGCCGGGTAGAGGAGCACCGGCTGCTGCTCCGGGTCTTCGAAGCGGGCGATGACGGGGCGGCGGGGGCCGAACACGCAGGGCTGGAGCAGCAGTCCGCGGCCGTCCAGCCGCACATCGTGCCGACACCGGTTCGCCAGCGGGAAGCTGAGCACCGGGCGGCGCCAGGACACCGCCGGGTGCAGCGAGCCGAGCACCTGATCCGGCTCGGTGATCCGGCGGCGCCGCCCGTGTTCGGTGGTGACGATGGTCTCGATCTGCCGCCGGTACGGGTCGATCGCCCGGGTCTGGTAGTCGGCAGTGACGTTGCCGAGCAGCTTCCTGGCCCGGCGGTCGCCCGCCGCCACGCCCCGCGCGAAGGCGCTCAACTGCCGCTCGCCGCCGACCGAGCGCAGGTGGTCGCGCAGCGGCGCCGCGGGCGCTTCGGCGGTGGCGCTCTCGGTGGCGCCCGGGTCTCGCCGCACGGCGAGGAACTCCGGGATCGCCGAGGGGGTGTAGAGGTCGAAGAGCAGCGCGGTCCGCGGGTTCCAGGACGCCCGCAGATGGTCGCGCCAGCCCTGGAAGCGCGGGTCGCGCAGCCCGCTCACCAGGGCGTGCACGCTGAGGGACAGCTCCATCGACATGTCCGGACGCTCCGCGACCCGGACCCGCGCCAGGTCGTCCGCACCGAAGAAGATTCGCAGCACGACCGCGATCGTCACCCCGGGAGCGGCCCCGACGCAAGACCGTTCGGCGAGAACCGAATCGTTTGCCTGCCGCCCGTTCGCCCGGCCGGGCTCGGGCTCGGGCTCGGGCTCGGGCTCGGGCTCGGGCTCGGGCTCGGGCTCGGGCTCGGGCTCGGGCTCGGGCTCCCGAGCCTCCCCTCCGAAGGGGGTGTCCGGTCTCCGAGCGGAGTGTCCGGGTGGCCGGGACACCCCCGCCCATTCTTGCCTCAGCCCAGGTCGGCCGGGGACTCCACCACGACCCCGTACAGGTCCCCGATCATCGCCAGCGCGCCGCGGTGGACCTGGGCGGCGGTCAGCTGGGTGCCGCCCGTGGGCAGCGGCCGGGTCGCGCTGGCGGCGGCCACCACGGTCGGTCGGTTGCCGCGCAGGAAGGCACTGGCCGTGGTGAAGGTGACGCACATGTGGGTCATGAATCCGGCGACGACGACGTCCTGGTGGCCGGCCGCGTCGATCAGTTCGCCCAGGTCGGTGCCGACGAAGGCGTCCGGGACCTGCTTGACCACCACGCGCTCGCCATCGACGGGCGCCACGCTCGGGTGGATCTGCCCGATCTCGGCCCGGATGTCGTACGGGGTGCCCTCGCCGCCGTCGTTGATCACGTGGATGACGGTGGCGCCGGCCGCCCGGGCCCGGGCGAGCAGGTCGGCGGCGGCGGTCAGCGCCTCCTGCCAGCCCTCCAGCTCCATCACGCCGCATACGTAGGTGTTCTGGTAGTCGATCAGGATCACGGTCGCATCGCCGAGCGAAGCCGGCTTCTCGTCGAGTCCGCTGAGGGTGCGCAGGGTCGTCGTGGGCACAGCGGTGCCGCCTTTCGGGTTCGGAAGTCGGGGATTCGGCAGGTCACGCTCGGTGCGGTCTGCCGTTGAAGACGCTACGGGCGACGCTCGCATGTCGGCAATGCCATCTAACATGCAGATTCCGACATCGAGGGGGCGCCCATGGCAACCGAGACCGACAACGAAGCCGCGACCGGCACCGATTCCGACACCGGCACCGGCACCGGCACCGACACCGTCCGGCGGCTGATCGTCATCGTCCTGTTCGAGGGCGTGGACCTGCTCGACGTGACCGGCCCGCCCGAGGTGTTCTCGCTGGTCCGGCGGGAGACCGACGACGCGACCGGCTACCGGGTCGTCCTCGCCGCCGAGACCATGGCTCCGGTCGCCACCGCGGCGGGCGTGCGGATCCTGCCCGACCTCACCTTCGACCAGGCCGCCGAGGGCGGCATCGACACCCTGCTGGTGCCCGGTGCGGTCGAGGTGGACGAGCGGCGCCGGGTCCGCGCGCTCACCGACCCGGCGGTGGTCGGGCGGGTCCGCGCGCTGGCCGCCCGCTCCCGCCGGGTGGCCAGCGTCTGCGTCGGCGCGCACCTGCTCGCCGCCGCCGGGCTGCTGGACGGCCGACGGGCCACCACGCACTGGTCCACAGCCGGCCAACTCGCCGCCGAGTACCCGGAGATCGAGGTCGACGCCGACCCGATCTTCATCCGCGAGGGCGAGGTCTGGACGGGCGCCGGCATCAGCGCCTGCCTGGATCTCTCGCTCGCCCTCGTCGCCGAGGACTTCGGCGAGGAACTGGCACTGCGGGTCGCCCGCCAGCTGGTGATGTACCTCAAACGCCCCAGCGGCCAGAGCCAGTTCAGCGTCCCGCTGGAGCCGGTGTCGACCACCCGGCGGACCGAGGAGCTGCGCCACCACATCCTGCGCAACCTCTCCGGGCGGCTCACCGTCCCGGACCTCGCCGCCCACGCCCACGTCAGCGAACGGCAGTTGACCCGGATCTTCAAGACCGAGCTGGGCACCACCCCGAGCGCGTACATCGAGTCGGCCCGGGTCGAACTCGCCCGCCACCAGCTGGAATCGGGCGACGCCACGCTCGAACGCCTCGCCACCGCCTGCGGGTTCGGCACCGTCGACACCCTGGTGCGGGCCTTCCGCCGCCGCCTCGGCACCACGCCGACCGACTACCGGCAGCGCTTCCGCACCGGCACCGTCACCGTCGCCAGTCCGGCCGCCACATCGGCCCCCACCTCAGCCATCGCTACGGCGACCGGTACGACCGGTACGACCGCTGTCACGGCAACCGGACGGTGAACACCGTACGGCCCGGCCGGCTGGCCGCGGCCACCGTGCCG
This sequence comes from Kitasatospora sp. NPDC051164, assembly GCF_044455625.1. Taxonomy (NCBI): domain Bacteria; kingdom Bacillati; phylum Actinomycetota; class Actinomycetes; order Kitasatosporales; family Streptomycetaceae; genus Kitasatospora; species Kitasatospora sp. NPDC051164. The sequence continues at coordinate 320,411 of NZ_JBITFB010000005.1, forward strand.
CCGTGCGCCTGGACGACGGCCCGGACGATCGCCAGCCCGAGCCCGGTCGAGCCGGTGGCCCGGGAGCGGGCGCGGTCGCCCCGGACGAAGCGCTCGAAGACGCGGTCGAGCAGCTCCGGCGCGATCCCCGGGCCGTCGTCCGCGACGCTCAACTCGACCTGGCTGCCCGCCTGGTGGAGCCCCAGCTCGACCCCGGTGCCCGGCGGGGTGTGGGACCGGGCGTTGGCCAGCAGGTTGGCCACCACCTGGCTCAGCCGGTGCTCGTCGCCGCGGACCAGGACCGGCTCCTCGGGGAGGGCGAGGCGCCAGCGGTGGTCCGGGCCTGCGGCGCGGGCGTCGGCCACGGCGTTGAGGGCGATCCGGGTCAGGTCCACCTCCTCCTCCGCCAGCGGGCGGCCGGCGTCCAGGCGGGCGAGCAGCAGCAGGTCCTCGACGATCGCCCCCATCCGCACCGCCTCGGCGTCGATCCGCTCCAGCGAGTGCCGGACGGGTGCCGGCACGGCCCCGGGGTGGCGCAGCGCCAGTTCGGCGTGGCCGCGCACGGCCGCGACCGGAGTGCGCAGCTCGTGGCTGGCGTCGGCGGCGAAGGCCCGCAGCCGCTCCTCGACGGCGTGGCGGCGGGCCAGCGCGTCGCCGACGTGGCCGAGCATCCGGTTGAGCGCCGCGCCGACCCGGCCGACCTCGGTGCGCGGGTCGTCGTCCGGCACGCGTTCGGCCAGCAGGACCTCGCCGCTGGCAAGCGGCATCTCGCTGACCCGTTCGGCCATGCCCACCACCCGCCGCAGCGGGCGCAGCGACCAGCCGACCCAGAAGGCCCCGGCCGTACCGGCGGCCGCAACGGCGATCGCGAAGACCGTCAGTTCCAGGGTCTCCAGCCGCCGGACGGTGTCCTCGGCCGAGCGCAGCGGCAGGCCACTGACCAGCACGTCGCCGTCCCGCCCGGCGACCGCGCGGACCCGGTAGTGGCCCTGCGCCCCGCCGAGGTCGAGGGTGCGGGCCGCGCCGCCGACCGGCAGGGCGGCGAGCGCCCGCTGCTGGGCGGGGGTGAAGGTGATCCGGTCGTCCTCGTCGCCGGGGCCGTCCGCGTCGTCGGCGTCGCCGTCGACCACGCCCGCCCCGGTGACCCGGCCGCCGAGCAGCCGTACCCCGAGCGTGCCCGGGGTCTGTGCCCGGGTGTCGGGGCCGGCGCCCTGGCCGGCGTGCTCCAGGCTCGCGGCGTAGCGTCCGCCGGACTCGGCGAGCTGCTGGTCGAGGCGGTCGACGAGGAAGTGGCGCAGCGCGGCGGCGGTGGCGAAGCCGACGGCGGCGCAGGTGACGACGAGCAGCACCAGTAGGCCGGCGATCAGGCGGGCGCGCAGGGTGCGGGGCGTGCGGGGCGCCCGCCGGGCGCGGCGATCCCGCGCACCGCCCGGCCTCATGCCGCGGCCTTGATCAGGTATCCCGCGCCCCGCACGGTGTGGATCATCGGGCTGCGGCCCGCGTCGACCTTCTTCCGCAGGTAGCTGATGTACAGCTCGACGATGTGCGCCTGCCCGCCGAAGTCGTACGACCAGACCGCGTCCAGGATCTGCGCCTTGCTGAGCACCTGCCGGGGGTGGCGCATCAGATGGGCGAGCAGCGCGTACTCGGTCGGGCTGAGCTCGACGGCCTCGCCGCCGCGGGTCACCTCGCGGGCCCGGTCGTCGAGGACGAGGTCGCCGAGGACCAGTGCGTGCGCGGGCGGCCGGTACGGGGTGGTGGCGGGCGGGGCGGCCCGGCGCAGCAGCCCGCGCAACCGGACGACCACCTCGGCCAGGCTGAACGGCTTGGTCACGTAGTCGTCGCCGCCCGCCGCGATGCCCGCGATCCGCTCCTCGACCGCGTCCCGGGCGGTGAGGAACAGCACCCGCACCTCGGGCTGCTCGGCGTGGACCCGGCGCAGCACCTCCAAGCCGTCGAGGTCGGGCAGCATCACGTCGAGCACCACGGCGTGCGGCCGCCAGGCCGCGGCGGTCTCCACGGCGGCCAGGCCGGTGGTCGCGCCGCGCGCCTGCCAGCCCTCGTAGCGGACGGCGCCGCAGACCACCTCGACCAGGTCCGGTTCGTCGTCGACGACCAGGACGCGCCACTCCGGGCGGTCGGCGGTGTCGTCCATGGTGCTCCCTCGGGCTCGTGCTGGGCGGCGTTCATTCTGTACCGCCGCCATGAGAAACCCCTGAGACCCCGCGCAATGGTTCGCATGCCAGCACAACTGCCATGACCTGGGATGATGCCGATACGCGAGGGCACGGGGAGCGGGACCGTTCAGAGGCGGCTCAGAGCTTGCGGTGCGATCGTGGTCGGCCTCGGCAGCACTCGCCGCCGGGCGCTGAGGAGGTACCCGATGACCACTGCCGCCGCACCGAAGTCGCGGCCCGGTCCCCGGCGGCACGGGCCGCGACCGACACCCGCCGGCCGGGGGCACCGGGCCTCGCCTCGTCCGTCCTTCGCCCTGGACCCGGCCGGCGCGCTCGGCCTGATCTCCGCCGGCGCGCTCGGCGTGCTCGCGCTGTGGTGGGCGAGCACCCCGGCGGTCGTCGGCGCGGCCGGCTGGCTGACCGGCGCCGGGCGGATCACCGGGCTGCTCGCGGGGTACGCCGCGCCCGTGCTGCTCCTGCTGATGGCCCGGCTGCCGCCGGTGGAGCGCGGGGTCGGCGCGGACCGGCTGGCGCGCTGGCACGCGTTCGGCGGGCGCTGGCTGGTGGCCGCCGTGTCGGTGCACGTCCTGACGGTCGTCTGGGGCTACGCGCTGACCGACGGGCGCGGACCGGTCGGCGAGGGCGTGGAGATCGTCTTCCACTACCCCGAGATGATCAAGGCCACGCTGGGCACCCTGCTGCTGCTCGGCACCGGCGCGGTCTCCGCCCGGGCCGCGCGCCGCCGCCTGTCGTACGAGACCTGGTACTACCTGCACCTGGCCACGTACCTGGCGGTGGCACTCGCCTTCTCCCACCAGCTGGCCACCGGCGCCGACCTGGGCGGCGGCCCCGGTCAGGCCGCCTGGTACGCGCTCTACTTCGGCACGGCGGCACTGATCGGCTGGTACCGGCTGGCCCGGCCGTGGCTGCTCGACCGGCGGCACCGTCTGCAGGTCGCGGAGATACGGCCGGAGGGCCCCGGCGTGGTGTCGCTGTTCCTGACCGGGCAGCGGCTGGACGAACTCGGCGCCGAGCCCGGCCAGTTCTTCCGCCTCCAGTTCCAGGCGCCCGGCCTGCGCTGGGCCGCCAACCCCTACTCGTTGTCCGCGCCGCCGCACCCGCGCTTCCTGCGCTTCACGGTCAAGGACCTCGGCAGGCACAGCGCCGCGGTCGCCGCCCTGCGCCCCGGCACCAAGGTGCGCGCCGAGGGCCCGTATGGCGCGTTCACCGGGCGGCGGCTGCGGCAGCGCCGGGTGCTGCTGCTCGGGGCGGGCGTCGGAATCACCCCGCTGCGCGCCCTGTTCGAGACGCTGCCGGGCGAGTTGACGCTGGTCCAGCGGGCCCGGCGGCCGGAGGACGTCCTGTTCCGGGCGGAGCTGGCCGAGGTCGCCCGGCAGCGCGGCGCGGTGGTGCACGAGCTGGTCGGCCCGCGCGAACAGGTCGGCGACCTCGGCGCCGCGCTCGCCCGACTCGTTCCCGACCTCGCCGAGCACGAGGTCTACCTGTGCGGGCCGCAGGCGCTGACCGACGAGGCCGTCCACGCGCTGCGGGCGGCCGGGGTGCGGCCGCGACGCGTCCACCACGAGAGCTTTTCCCTCTGAGCCCGGCCGGGTCCCACCCAGTCGCACCCAGTCCCGCCGAGTCCCGCCGAGTCCCGCCGAGCCTTCCCGACTTCCGAGGAGCGTCGAAATCCATGCGCCGAGCCGTCGTCACCAGCGCAGCCACCGCCGCCGGGGTGGTGCTGCTGCTCTCCCTCAAACCGCACGAGGCGAGCGGACCGCCCCCGGTGATCGGCTCGGGGACGGGGACCGGTTCCGCCTCGGGCGCTGGTTCCGCCTCGGGCACTGGTTCCGCCTCCGGTGCCGGTGCCGGTTCCGATGTGTCGGAGCCGTCGAACGCCGCCGGCCCGTCCGCGTCCGCGGCCCCCACCCGTGCCACCCGGAAGGTCAGCGGCGACACCGTCAACACCCGGTACGGCCCGGTGCAGGTCCAAGTCACCCTCTCCGGCAGCCGGATCACCGCCGTCGACGTGGTCAAGTACCCCAACGCCGAACGGCGCGACCGCGAGATCAACACCTCCGCCCTGCCCGTGCTCAACCAGGAGGCGATCTCCGCGCAGAACGCCGGGATCGACGTCGTCAGCGGCGCGACGTACACCAGCGACGGCTACATCCGCTCGCTGCAGAGCGCCCTCGACCGGGCCAAGGTCTGAGGCAGCCGTGCTCCGCCACGCCGAGCCCGTGATGGGCACCGTCTTCTCGATCACCGTCCGCGACCCGGGCCCGGAGACCGCCGCCGCGCTGGGTCGGATCGTCGAGCGGCTGCACCGGATCGACGCGGTGTTCTCCACCTACCGGCCGGACAGCGACATCAGCCGCCTCGACCGCGGCGAACTGACCCGGGCCGCCTGCGATCCGGACGTCCCCGGCGTCCTCGCCGCCTGCCGCCAGGTGGCCGCGGAGACCGACGGCTGGTTCACCGAGCGGCCCGGCGGCCGGCTCGACCCCAGCGGCTGGGTCAAGGGATGGGCGGTCGAGGAGGCGGCCGCGCTGCTGCGCTCCTCCGGCGCCCGGCAGTACTGCGTCAGCGGCGGCGGCGACGTCCAGACTGGCGGCGGGCCCTGGCGGATCGGCATCGCCGACCCCCGACAGCCGGCCCTGATCGCCGCCGTACTGGCCGGCCGGGGCCTCGCCGTGGCCACCTCCGGCACCGCCGAACGCGGCGCGCACATCATCGACCCGCACACCGGCCGCCCGGCCACCGGCCTGGCCTCCCTCACCCTGGTCGGTGCCCCGGGCACCGGCATCGCCCGTATTGACGCCTGGACCACCGCCGCCTTCGCCATGGGCCCGGACCGCGCCCTCGCCTGGGCCGCCCGCCGCCCCGGCATCGAGGCGCTCGCCATCCTGCCGGACGGCACCAAGCGCTGGACCCCGGGCCTGCCCGGCCACCTCCCGGCGAGCGGCCCGGCAGACTGGCAGTCCGCCGTCGGCTGACGGCTGACGGCTGACGGCAGCGACATGCGGGGGCCTCATGAGGCAGCGCCATGACGTGAGCTCATGAGGTGAGGCCATGAGGCAAGCTCATGAGGTGACGCCATGAACCGAACTCATGAGGCAGCGCCATGAGAGCCATCGCCGCGTCCTCGCCTACCTCCGCACCCGCGCGGAGCACCCCGCCCGCCGACCCGCGAAGGCAGCCTGCACAGGGAGTTGCACGGCTGTTCCGCGCTCCCCCGATGTGGCGTAGCGTGTCCGGATGAACACGAAGGCGTCCTCGCGGTACGACGTCGTGATCGTCGGCGGCGGGCACAACGGGCTGGTGGCCGCGGCGTATCTGGCGCGGGCCGGGCAGCGGGTGCTGGTGCTGGAGCGGCTGGCCCGGGTGGGTGGGGCGGCGGTGTCCGCGTCGGCGTTCCCGGGGGTGGACGCGCGGCTGTCGCGCTACTCGTACCTGGTGAGCCTGCTGCCGCGCAAGGTGGTGCGAGACCTCGGGCTGCGGCTGGAGCTGCGGCGCCGCCGGATCGCCTCGTACACGCCCACCGAGCGGGACGGGAAGCCGACCGGCCTGCTGGTGGACGCGGGCGACCCCGGCCGGACCCGGGAGTCGTTCCGGGCGCTGACCCGCGGCGACCGGGAGTGGCGGGCCTGGCAGCGTTTCTACGCGATGACCGGGCAGGTCGCCGAGCGGGTGTTCCCGACACTCACCGAGCCGCTGCCCTCCCGCGCGGAGCTGCGCCGACGGGTCGCGGACGAGCCCGCCTGGCGGTCCCTGTTCGAGGAACCGATCGGCGCGGCGATCGAGCGGAGCTTCGCGGACGACCTGGTGCGCGGGGTGGTCCTGACGGACGCGTTGATCGGCACCTTCACCCACGCCCACGACCCGTCGCTCCGGCAGAACCGGTGCTTCCTGTACCACGTGATCGGCAACGGGACGGGCGACTGGGACGTACCGGTCGGCGGGATGGGCGCGGTGACGGGCGCGCTGGCCGAGGCGGCGCTGGCGGCCGGCGCCGAGATCCGGACCGGCCACGAGGTCACCGCAGTCGCCGCCGCTCGCTACGGCGACAGTGACGGCCCCGGCCACCACCACGGCCACGGCGACGCCGAGGTGTCGTACCGCGACCTGGCCCGGGACGGCGAGGGGACGGTGGTGGCACGCCGGGTGCTGGTGAACGCCGCGCCGGCGGTCCTGGCTCGGCTGCTGGGCGACGACCCGGAGCCCGCGCCTGAGGGCGCCCAGCTGAAGGTCAACATGGTGCTGCGCCGGCTGCCGCGCCTGCGGGACACCGCCGCGGACCCGCGCGAGGCCTTCGCGGGGACCTTCCACATCGCCGAGGGCTACCGGCAATTGGCGGCCGCGTACGCGGAGGCACAGGCCGGCCGGATCCCCTCGGCGCCGCCGTCCGAGATCTACTGCCACACCCTCACCGACCCGTCGATCCTGGGCCCGGAGGCCGTCCGGCAGGGGCTCCAGACGCTGACCCTCTTCGGTCTGCACATGCCCGCCCGGCTGTTCGGCGACCCGGCGGCCAAGGACCGCGCGCTGGCCGGGAGCCTGGCGCAGCTGGACGCGGTGCTGGCCGAGCCGATCGCCGGCTGCCTGGCCACGGACGCCGACGGCCGGCCGTGTGTGGAGGCCCGGACGCCGCCGGAGCTGGAGCGGGAGATCGGTCTGCCGGGCGGCCACATCTTCCACCGCGACCTCTCCTTCCCGTTCGCGGACGGGTCCTTCCCGTTCGGGGACGAGGACGGCGCCGGGGATGCGGGTGGCAGTGCCGCTGCCCGCTGGGGCGTGGCGACGGACCGCCCGAACGTCCTGTTGTGCGGCGCGGGAGCCGTACGCGGCGGCGGCGTCAGCGGCATCCCGGGGCACAACGCGGCGCAGGCCGTCCTGGAGGACCTGGCTCACGGCTGACAGGGAGTCGTCGGGCGAGCACCGACGGCGGCCGGTCCCCTCAGACCTGGCAAGTCGCTCCCGGTGGCGGAATACTGAGAGTGAGCAGGGCAGGAAGGGAGGCCCTCCAATGGAATGTCCGCACCCATCCGGGTTCCATGTCGAGGTCCGTGAACGCTACGTCGCCGCGGTGGCGGAGGTGACCCGCCTGGTGCGGGCCGTTCCGGAGGACGGCTGGACGGCGCCCACGCCGTGCCGGGACTGGGATGTCCACACACTCATGAACCACCTTGCCGCACAGCACCTTTGGGTGTGCCAGGCGGTGGCCGGCTACACCCCGGAGGCGATCGGCCACCGGTTCGGGGGCGACGTGCTGGGCCGCAACCCCGCCGGGGTATGGGCGATGGCGGCCGACACGGCGGTGCGCGCGCTCCACCAGCCGGGCGCGCCCGACCTGCTGGTGCACCTGCCGTACGGGGTGCGTGACGCCGGCGGCTACGCCCGTGAGCTGACCGCCGAGACCGTCGTGCACGGCTGGGACTTGGCGCGGGCGCTGGGCGAAAACGGCCGGATACCGTCGGACTCCGCCCGGTACGCGCTGGAGGAGTTCCAGGGCTACCACGACCTGACCGGCACCGGCCTGTTCGACCCGCCGCTCGCCAGCGCACCGGGCGCCGACACCCAGGACCGGCTGCTGGCCCTCACCGGCCGCGACCCGAACTGGTCCTACGACAGCACCATGCACTGACTTGCCGTCAGGAGACCTTCCCCTGCAGATGGTTGGTCCCCGCGCCCGGATCCGGACGCGGGGACGAGGAGCGGCCCGTCGAGCCGTTGAGTCGTCGAGCCGTTCAACCGTTTCAGCCGTCGGACCGTCAGGCGCGGGCGAGCACCCAGGCGCCGAGGCCGTTGCAGCCGCCGGCCGAGTAGGTGGTGGCACGGAAGCCGGGCGGGACGGGCGAACCGGGGCAGGTCCACAGGCCGACCCGGGCGATGTTGTGGTACCAGGATCCGGCGCCGTCGCAGCCGCCCTGCTGGTGGCCGGTGATGACGTAACCGGCGACCACCGGGGAGCCTGAGCAGGTCCAGATCCCGTCATGCGGGAGGCCGTGCTGCCAGGAGCCGATGCCGCCGCAGCCTGCCCGCAGGTGGTTGGTGATGACGTACCCGGGCACGACCGGCGAGCCGGAGCAGGTCCATATGCCGTCCTTGACGAGGTTGTGGCGCCACGAGCCGATGCCACGGCAGCCGGACGTCAGGTGGTCGGTGATCACGTAGCCGGCCACCACCGGGGAGCCGGAGCAGGTCCATATGCCGTCCTTGACCGGCTGCTGGTACCAGGAGCCGAAGCCGCCGCAGCCCGCGCCGTCGTGGTCCGTGATGACGTTCCCGGCGTCGACGGGCTGCCCGGAGCAGGCCCAACGGCCCGCGGGCCACGCGGGCTTGGCCTCCGCCGAGGACATGCCGGAGACCATGCCGCCCAGGACGACGGCCGCGACCAGGGCGAACGCCGCCGCAGCGGCTCCGATCCCCCTGCCGACGACCGCGGCCGCCGCGCGCTTCCACAGCTGACGGACATTCATTGTCGAACCACTCCAGTCGGATCGGGGGCGAGGGGAGCGTTCCGCCCGCCGGGGTGCCCGGCGGCGGAACGAGAGTCACCCTACGGGGAGGCGGAGTGAGAGTTCGGTGGAGGTTCCGAGAAATCTGCTCCGGGGATCACTCTGTCCGAAAGCCGTCACGACCGCCGACCCCCGCGGCCCCCAACGGCCGACCCGCGCAACCCGGCGCCCGATCCTCACCCCCCGATCCTCACCGCCCGATTCTCACTGCGCGTGACCGCCTCCCCCCGGGGTGACATCGCGGCCGGACGGGCGCATGGTGGAAGGAAGGACGATGCGGACGACTGCCACCGGATCCGCCGCCCGAGGCCCCGCCAGGCCCGAACACTTCGCATGCGGACAGAGCGTCGGCCCGGTGCCCCGGCGGTGGCGTCCTGTCAGATCCGGGAGGCAGACATGTCCATGGTGCTCATCACCGGCTCGTACCAGGTCCTCCACGACCGACCCGACGGCGACACCGTCCACTTCCTTCCGCAGGACCCGGGCTTCTGGTGCGACGTCCCCGGCCGCAACCGGGTCAAGCGCGACGAACACGGCGGCGCCTCACTGCGACTGGACGCGATCGACGCCCTCGAGACCCACTACCAGGGCGTCGGACCGGACTTCGCGCACCAGCCGCTCGGGCTCGGCGCGCACGCCGCCCGCGACGAACTGCTGAAGTGGCTGGGCTTCACCGACATCGTGCAGGACAACGAGGAGAAGGTCACGGCCTCGACGCCGGCGGCCGTCCCCGGCTACATCCTCACCGGCGGCGCAGACGTCTTCAACCGCTGCGTGGCGCTGGTCGGACGCGGCACCCCGCCGAGCGTCGGCGACCCCCCGAAGCCTGCGAGGAGCGGCTTCCGGCTGGACGTCACCCCCGACATGCTGCACGACACCGTCAACCACCACCTGCTCTCGCTCGGGCTGGTCTACCCCACCTTCTACCAGAACCTCCCCGACAACCTGCGGGCCGACCTGACCGCCACCGCGCAGCAGGCCCGCACGGCCAAGGCCCCCGACAGCGTCTGGCTGCACGACGTGACCACCTCGGGCGTGAAGGTCGAGAACCTCGAATCGATCACCGAGGACCTCGTGATGCTGCCGAAGCTGTTCCGCCGCCTCGTCGACTACGTCCGGCTCTTCGGCTCCGACCTGGGCTGCCTGCCCGCCTTCCTGGCCGGCGGCGCCGACGAGTTCACCCTCCCCGACCACCCCAAGCCACCCCTCGTCGGCCTGCAGCACGTGGTCGAGATCAGCAACACCAGCACGGTGCGGATGACCCGACCCATCGAGGACCTGCTGTTCATCGAGAAGTAGCCGAGAAGCAGCCGGCCCGCCGACAGCGCATCAGCCCGGACGTTGAGGTCGGATTCACGCCAGCCCGACCCCCTGCCCGCTTGGTGGACTTCGTGACACGAACCACCACTCACGGACAGGACCCCCGGCATGGCCGACACCGCCCTCCACCCGTCCCAGCGCACCCCGGACCCCGCCGGTAGCCGACCGAACTCCCGGGCGCGGGACGGTGGTTGGCTCGCCGTCCTCGCCGTCACCACGGGCGTGTTCGCCATCGTCACCACCGAGATCCTGCCGATCGGCCTGCTGAGCCCGATCGGGGCCACCTTCCGGATCTCCGACGGCACGGCCGGGCTGATGATGACGCTGCCGGGCATCGTGGCCGCGGTCGCCGCGCCCGTGGTGACCGTCGCGACCAGGCGCGCCGACCGGCGGACCATGCTCTGCGCCCTGCTGCTGCTCCTGGCCCTGGCGGACCTCCTCAACGCGCTCGCCCCCGCCTACTGGGCCGTGTTGGCCGCCCGGGTCACCCTCGGCCTGGTGATCGGGGCCTTCTGGTCGATCGGCTCGGGGCTCGCCCCGCGCCTCGCCCCGGAACACCGGCAGGCCCGGGCCAACACCGTGGTCTTCTCCGCCGTTCCGCTCGGCTCGGTCCTCGGCGTACCGGCGGGCGTGTTCCTCGGCTCCCTCGCCGGCTGGCGCACCGCCTTCCTCGCGATGGCCGTGCTGACCCTGCTGACCCTGGCCGCCCTCGTGGCCTCGCTGCCGCCGCTCCCACCGGTGACCACCACCGGCCTCGGCGTGCTGCGCGGGCTGCTGGCCGGGCGGGGCACCCGCACCGGCCTCGCGGTGACCTTCCTGATCGTCCTGGCCCACTTCGCCGGCTACACCTACGTCACCCCGTTCCTCACGGCCACCACCCACGCCGGACCCGGCCTGATCACCGGCCTCCTGCTCGCGTACGGCGCCGCGGGACTGCTCGGCAACGTCCTCGCCGGCGGCCGCGCCGCGCGGGCGCTGCGCCCGGTGTTCGCCGCGGCCGCCGTGCTGCTCGCCTCCTCGACCCTGCTGCTGCCCCTGCTGGGCACCGGTGGCCCGGGCGCCGCCGTCCTGCTGACCCTCTGGGGCGTGGCGTACGGCGCCGTCCCGGTCTGCTCCCTGACCTGGTTCCTCACCGCGGCCCCGCACGCCCCGGAAGCGGCCGGCGTGGTGTTCACCTCGGGGTTCCAGGCCACCCTCTCGCTCGGCGCCCTGACCGGCGGCCTCGTGGTGGACCACTCCTCCCCCGCCACCGTCATGGTGCTCGGTGGCGCCGTCGCCCTCCTCGCCGCCGCCACCGTGTGGGGGTACGGCGCCCGGATCCGGCCCGCTTCGATGCCCGTGCCGCACCGCTGACACCGCCACCGGCCGCCCGCCCCCTGGTCAGGGCCGCGGTCCGTGGCGAGAATGCCGGAGCGCCATCCGTCCCGTCCCTCCCGACCGAGAGCGCGGACGGGCGGACGGGCGGCACCACCGACCGGAACTGTCCGGGCGGAGACGGCACGTGACGGCGAGTGACGGCGAGAGGGACGGTGACCCGCATGGACCCCGAGTTCGGCACACGGTTCGGCGACTACCAGTACGAGATCTACCTCAACGGGCTTGCCGGCGTGCTGCCGACGATGCCGATGACCTTCACCGACCTGGAGGCGCGGGCGCGTTCGGCGCTGGCGCCGTCCGTCATCTCCTACGTCGCGGGCGGCGCGGGCGACGAATCCACCCAGCGGGCGAACGTCGCCGCCTTCGACCGGTGGGGCCTGGTACCGCGGATGATGGTCGGCGCGAGCCGGCGGGACCTGTCCGTGGACCTGTTCGGGATGCGTCTGCCCTCGCCACTGTTCATGGCGCCCGTCGGGGTGATCGGCCTGTGTGCGCAGGACGGCCACGGCGACCTCGCCACCGCCCGGGCCGCCGCCCGCACCGGGGTGCCGATGGTCGCCTCCACCCTGACGGTCGATCCGCTGGAGCGGGTGGCCGCCGAGTTCGGCGACACCCCCGGCTTCTTCCAGCTCTACACCCCCACCGACTGGGCGCTCGCCGAGAGCCTGGTCCACCGGGCGGAGGCCGCCGGCTACCGGGGCATCGTCGTCACCCTGGACACCTGGACCACCGGCTGGCGCCCGCGCGACCTGGCCACGGGCAACTTCCCGCAGCTGCGCGGCCACTGCCTGGCCAACTACACCTCCGACCCGGTCTTCCGCGCCCGCCTCGCCAAGGCGCCCGAGGAGGACATGCAGGCCGCCGTCCTGGAGTGGATCGGCGTCTTCGGCAACCCGCTGACCTGGGCGGACCTGCCCTGGCTGCGGTCACTCACCGACCTGCCGATCCTCCTCAAGGGCATCTGCCACCCCGAGGACGTCCGCCGCGCCAAGGACGGCGGCGTGGACGGCGTCTACTGCTCCAACCACGGCGGCCGCCAGGCGAACGGCGGCCTGGCCGCGCTCGACGCGCTGCCCGGTGTGGTCGAGGCCGCCGACGGCCTGCCGGTCCTGTTCGACTCCGGCGTCCGCTCCGGCGCCGACGTCGTCAAGGCCCTCGCGCTCGGCGCCACGGCCGTCGGCGTGGGCCGCCCGTACGCCTACGGCCTGGCCCTGGAGGGCACCGACGGCATCGTGCACGTGCTGCGCGCCCTGCTGGCCAAGGCCGACCTGATCATGGCCGTCGACGGCTACCCCACGCTCGCCGACCTGCGCGCCGAGGGCGCGCTGCGCCCGATCTGACACCTCGGCGGAACCGGCCCCGGCGGGGGCGGGCGGTTTCTCTGCGCCCTCCCCGCCGGAACCCGCCCGGCCCGCCGAAGCCCGCTAGGCCATGTCTCTCCGATCATCTGACTTGTTGTCCCTGCGCGACTCGACAGGATCTTCGTGCCCGTCAGATCGCTGCAACCGGATGTGGTGTGGGTGGTAACCCTGTCCCACTGGGCGAGCTCCGGCAGAATCCGGATGCCGCACCGGCTGCCCGACTGGTAGCGTCGGGATCTTCACCGGTCCGCCGGATGGAGTACCCGGGCAGGATCCCCATGACCGACCCCCACCGTCGACTCAGGAACGCACTCGACGCACTGGACGTCGCCTTCGCGCCCCTCGCATCGGATGCAATCACCGTTGGCGGCTGCACCCACTGCTACGCCGACAGCGACCTCGCGGCCCTCGAAGGGCCCGTCGACCAGGTGCCGGATGACCTGATCTCCTCCGTCGCGGCCAAGTCGGCCGGCCACTGGGATGACTTCCCCGCGCTGTATCGCCGAATGACGCCCCGGATCGTACGGCTCCTGGCAACCGACCAACTCCACGTCGATCACGGGCTGATCGCCTCCCGGCTGGTCACCGCAGGTTGGCACGACTGGCCCGTCCCTCAGCGGGACGCACTGGAGCAGGTCTGGCACGCCTGGTGGCGCTCGACTCTGCACGAACACCCCAGCCCCGCGTACATCATGGGGGTGTTGGAGACCATCGCCGTCAGCACCCGCACCCTGGCACCATGGCTGACGATCTGGGCCGACACCCGGACGGAGTCGGCAGACCGGCACCTGGATGACGCCCTCGACGACTGGCTCTTCGAGACGCAACTCACCAACCTGCGGCTGGGCTTCTACGACGAGCTGGATGCCACTGCCGAACTGGTGCCCTGGCTGCTCTCCCTGGGCGCTGCCCGGATCGGGGCCGCCCGGTTCTTCGAGGTGGAACGGATTTCACTCGGCCAGGGCATGCCCCACCGTTCGTGAGCGGAGCCAGATGATGACGGCCGCGAAGGTCACAGTGCCAAGAAAAACGTGGCCGCGCTTGTCCTAGCGTGTGGCCACGGCCCGGAAACCCTTGAGCCTGTTGATCGCTCGCTCGACGACGTTGCGCTTCTTGTACCGCTCCTTGTCGAAGCCGGGAGGCCGACCGCCGCGGGAGCCACGTGTCACGCGGTTGGCCGCCTGGTCCGCCTTCTCCGCTTGTGGGCGGTCTTCCACGGGCCGAACCGCTCCGGCAGGTCGCGCCACTGCACGGTCCGAACTCGGTGCAGGACACCGTTGATCACCTGCTGATGGTCCCGCCACCTGCCGCAACGTCCATTGCTCACGGGCAGGAGGGGCTCCAGCCTGGCCCATTCCGCGTCCGTCAGATCACCGCAACCAGTCACACCAAGCTAACGATCCGATGATCGGAGAGACATGGCCCAAGGCCCGCTAAGGCGCACTGTCGGCAGCCAGGTCGTCGAGGCCGAGCGACCCCCGGGAGAGCACGCGCGTGTGCCAGGCCCGGAGGTCGAAGCCGGGGCCCAGACGGCGCCGGGCCGCCTCCCGGCGCCGCAACCAGGCCCGCTCGCCCAGCTTGTAGCCGATCGCCTGGCCGGGCCAGCCGAGGTAGCGGTCGATCTCGCTGGTGCGGCGCCGGATGTCACTGCCGTGGTGGGCGGCCATGAAGTCGGTGGCGAGCTCCGCGGTCCAGCGTTCGCCGTCGTGGCCACTCCAATCGCCGGTGCCGGAGCCGGCGGGGACGGTCAGCTCCAGGTGCATGCCGATGTCGACGATCACCCGGATGATCCGCAGCATCTGCTTGTCCAGGTAGCCGAGGCGCCGAGCGGGATCGGTCAGGAAGCCCAACTCGTCCATCAGGCGCTCGGCGTACAGCGCCCAGCCCTCCTTGTCGGCGCTGACCGCGCCGAGGGTGATCTGGTAGCTGCTGAGGCGGTCGGCGGAGGCCGTCCACCGGGCCGTCTGCAGGTGGTGCCCGGGAACGCCCTCGTGGTACCAGGTGCTGACGAGCTGCCAGGTCGGGAAGGAGCGCCGACCGAGGGCGGGCAGATAGGTGCGGCCCGGACGGCTGAAATCGAGGCTGGGCCCGTTGTAGTACGGCGCGCCCGAGCTTCCCGGCGGCGCGATCCGGGTCTCCACCCGGCGCAGCGGGCCCGCGATGTCGAAGTGGGTGCCGTCGAGGGCGTCGATCGCCTCGTCAGTGATCTGCTGGAGCCAGGCGCGGATGTTCTCCTCGCCCTCGATCGCGTGACCGTCCCGGTTGAGGTGGTCCATGGTGGCCCGGACGCCCGCCCCGGGCAGCACGCGCTCGGCCTCGGCCCGCATCTCGGCGACCGTCCGGTGGAACTCCTCCCACGCCCAGGCGTACGCCTCGGCCGGATCGACCTCGGCGCCGTTCGCCCAGCGGGCGGAGCGCAGGTAGCGCTCCCGGCCGACGGCGTCCGGAGTGCCGTCGGCGGCGGGCAGGTAGGTGTCGCGCAGCCAGTCACGGAAGCCCGCCACCGCGGCGGTCGCACGGACGGCGGCCGCGTCCAGTTCGGGCCGCAGCCGGGCGGGTCCACCCGCCACGAACCCGGTGAACCAGCCGGCGCCGCCCCCGTCCTCACCGGTCCAGGCCGCCAGTTGGGAAAGGACTGCGCGGGCCTGCCGCGGCGCGCACAGCAGCCCTCGGGCGATGCCCTCGGCCAGGGTCGTCCGGTAGCCGTCCAGCGCGCCGGGCACGTTGCGCAGCCGCCCGGCGATCGCCGCCCAGCTCGTGTCGGTGTCGGTCGGCATCATGGTGAAGACACCGCGCACCTTGTGCAGCGGCGAGTTGACGTTGCGCAGCTGCCGGAAGTGGTCCCCGGCCTCGTGCACGGCGAGCTCGGCGGTCAGCCGCTCCCGCAGCAGACGGGCGCAGTCCCGTTCGGCGGTGTCCTCGGGAGTGGCCCCGGCGGTGTCCTCGGGGATGCCGGTGGTCCGTTCGGCGGCGTCGAGCGCGGCCAGCGTCCGCCGGGCCGGGTCGGCGAGCGCTTCGAAGCCCTCCGGCGACAGGTCCACCTGCCGGTCGTCCTCCGGGTGCAGCCCGAGTCTGGTCGAGGTCGCCGGGTCGAGCGCGGCGATCTGCGCGACGTGGTCATCGGCGATCCGGCGGAAGGTCCTCGTCATCTCGGGCATGCGCCCATGCTGGCGCACCGGCCGGGGCACTGTCACCGGCGCGGAACGCCCCCGCGCCGGCCCGGGGCCCTACGACCGGAAAGGCCGCCCGGAAATCGCCCGGATACCGTCCGGAAACGCGAAGAACCCCCATCCGGGATCCGGATGGGGGTTCTTCTGAAAGATTGTTCGGCGGCGTCCTACTCTCCCACAGGGTCCCCCCTGCAGTACCATCGGCGCTGTAAGGCTTAGCTTCCGGGTTCGGAATGTAACCGGGCGTTTCCCTCACGCTATGACCACCGAAACACTATGAAACTGTCAACCGCACACCCGAGAATTTTCGGGCGGGTCGTTGTTTCAGAACAACACAGTGGACGCGAGCAACTGAGGACAAGCCCTCGGCCTATTAGTACCGGTCAACTCCACCCCTCACAGGGCTTCCATATCCGGCCTATCAACCCAGTCGTCTACTGGGAGCCTTACCCTCTCAAGGAGGTGGGAGTGCTCATCTCGAAGCAGGCTTCCCGCTTAGATGCTTTCAGCGGTTATCCCTCCCGAACGTAGCCAACCAGCCATGCCCTTGGCAGGACAACTGGCACACCAGAGGTTCGTCCGTCCCGGTCCTCTCGTACTAGGGACAGCCCTTCTCAACACTCCTACGCGCACAGCGGATAGGGACCGAACTGTCTCACGACGTTCTAAACCCAGCTCGCGTACCGCTTTAATGGGCGAACAGCCCAACCCTTGGGACCTACTCCAGCCCCAGGATGCGACGAGCCGACATCGAGGTGCCAAACCATCCCGTCGATATGGACTCTTGGGGAAGATCAGCCTGTTATCCCCGGGGTACCTTTTATCCGTTGAGCGACGGCGCTTCCACAAGCCACCGCCGGATCACTAGTCCCTACTTTCGTACCTGCTCGACCCGTCAGTCTCACAGTCAAGCTCCCTTGTGCACTTACACTCAACACCTGATTGCCAACCAGGCTGAGGGAACCTTTGGGCGCCTCCGTTACTCTTTAGGAGGCAACCGCCCCAGTTAAACTACCCACCAGACACTGTCCCTGATCCGGATCACGGACCCAGGTTAGACATCCAGCACGACCAGAGTGGTATTTCAACGGCGACTCCACAACAACTGGCGTTGCTGCTTCAAAGTCTCCCACCTATCCTACACAAG
Organism: Kitasatospora sp. NPDC051164; assembly: GCF_044455625.1. Classification (NCBI taxonomy): domain Bacteria; kingdom Bacillati; phylum Actinomycetota; class Actinomycetes; order Kitasatosporales; family Streptomycetaceae; genus Kitasatospora; species Kitasatospora sp. NPDC051164. Next base: position 337,460 of record NZ_JBITFB010000005.1, read on the forward strand.
CCGAACCGAACACCAATATCAAGCTATAGTAAAGGTCCCGGGGTCTTTCCGTCCTGCTGCGCGAAACGAGCATCTTTACTCGTAATGCAATTTCACCGGGCCTATGGTTGAGACAGTCGAGAAGTCGTTACGCCATTCGTGCAGGTCGGAACTTACCCGACAAGGAATTTCGCTACCTTAGGATGGTTATAGTTACCACCGCCGTTTACTGGCGCTTAAGTTCTCAGCTTCGCC